>JAAYBE010000176.1 GCA_012719015.1 Actinomycetota bacterium | reverse complement strand
CACCAAGATGTTCCGGATCGGCAAGAGCAAGTAACGCACGCTGAGTCACGGCCCGGCTGAGCGGGCCTTACGCGAGCCAAGCGGCTGGGGCCGGGGCGGGAGAGCGCCCCGGCCCCAGCCGCGTACGGCGCCGGCGGCCGGCCCAGGCTCTCTCCGGCCCTCCCGGGCCCTTCCGGGCCCCGCTGGGGATGAGAGGGCTCTCATGCCCGCCTCACCATCGGGCCATCCGCGTCCGCTATCTTTGGGAGCGGACTCAGGCCACGGACCCGAGGAGGATGCATGACGGACACACGGAGCAGCGCGGGATACCGTCTGCCGGCGATCGCCACGCTGGTGGCCCTGCTCGTCGCCACCATGGTGCTGCTGAGCGCGATCGCCCCGGCGCCGGCCGAGGCGGCGGCTTGGCGTACCAAGCTCTCGGGCGCGGCCGGCGGCGACCATCACAGCAGGACCTACGGGCCGACCAAGGCCAAGCTGTGGCGCGATCGCGCGACCCGCCTTCGGTACTGGACGGCGCGGTATTGGGACGCCGACGACCGGGAGTGGGAGTACGACTGGGTCAAGTTCAGGCTGGTCCGCGCCGACACCGGCAAGGTCGTCAAGATCTTAGGCCCCTTCTACCGCCCGACCGGCCTCAAGAAGTGGCGGACGGTCACGATCAAGTTGCCGAAGGGCGGTCACCGCTACAAGCTGCGCGCCATCGCCGACGACGCGCGCTACGGCTTCCGGCTGCAGCAGAGACACTGACGACCCGGCCGGTCCGGACGCGACCGGGACGAGAGGAGGGCGAGGTCCCGCACGGGGCCTCGCCCTCCTCCCATCTCGTCACCAGCCGCTCTTCTCGAGGCGGTAGCCCATGCGGCGCACGGCGGTGATCGCTCCGGCGCCGAGCTTCTTGCGCAGGTACCCCACGTAGACGTCGACCACGTTGGAGCCCGGGTCGAAATCGTAACCCCACACGTCGTTGAGGATCTGCGCACGGCTCAGGACGTGGCCGGGATGGCGGAAGAACAGCTCCGCGAGGGCGAACTCGCGGGCGCTGAGCTCGACCTCGCGCCCCCCGACCGTCACGGACCGCGACCGCAGGTCGAGCGTCGTGCCGGCGACCTCCAGCAGCGGCTCCTTCGACGCCCGCCGGCTGTCGTGGAGGCGGGCGCGGATCCGGGCCAGCAACTCCTCGAACTTGAAGGGCTTGGTCATGTAGTCGTTGGCGCCGCCCTCGAAGCCGGCCACGGTGTCGGCGACCGTGCCGCGCGCCGTGAGGATGACCACGGGGAGGGCCTGGTCGTGGCGGCGCAGCTCGGAGAGCAGCCAGAAGCCGTCGCGGTCCGGCAGCCCGATGTCCAGGATCACGATGGCGAAGTCGCCGCCGAGCGCCCGCGCGAGGCCCTCCTCCGCCGTGCCTGCGACCTCGCTCGCGAACCCGTGCGAGCGCAGGCCCTTGACGAGGAAGGAGGCGATGCGCGCCTCGTCCTCGACGATCAGTACCCGTGCCATGGGGACCCCCCTGGACGCTCCATGTCGTCGAGCGCCACCTCGATGGAGAAGGTCGCGCCTTGTGCGAGCTCGCTCTCCACGGTGGCCCGGCCGCCGTGGGCCTCGGCGATGGCGCGCACGATGGAGAGGCCGAGGCCGAACCCACCCTCCGGGCTGCGTGGCCCGCGCCGCTCGAAGCGCTCGAAGATCGCCTCCTGGTCCTCGGGCGCCACACCGTCACCGGTGTCGCGCACCCAGAAGCGCGCCACGCCGGCGCCGAGCGCCGAGCCGATGCCGATCTCCTGTCCCTGCTGCGTGTGTGCCGCGGCGTTCTCCGCCAGTTGCATCATCGCCTCGGTGAGGCGCTGACGGTCGGCGACGATGACGCCCTGACCCTGGCCGTCGAGCACCCACTCGCGCTCGCCGAGCGCGGCGGCCTTGCCGAGGAGCTCGTCGGTCAGCGCGGCGACGTCGACGGGGGCGCGCTGCAGGAAGTCGGGGCGCCCGGCCTTGGCGAGCAGGATGAGCTCGTCCACCATGCGGCTCATGCGGTCGATCTCGTCGAGCACGAGGGCCAGCGTCTCCTCGCGCTCCCGCGGGTCGTCCTCGAGCAGCTCGAGGTGACCGCGGACGATGGTGATCGGGGTGCGCAGCTCATGCCCGGCATCGTCGAGGAACCGGCGCTGGCTCGCGAAGGCCTGTTCGAGACGGTCCAGCATGGCGTTGAACGTCGTCGCCATGGCGGCGATCTCGTCGCGGCCGCCGACCTCGATGCGGCGGGTGAGGTCGCTCTCCGAGATGCCGCGCGCCGCCGCCGTGACCGCTCCGACGGGTCGCAGGACGCCGTCGGCCATGCGCCACGCCAACAGCGTGCCGACGAGCAGGACGGCGAGGCCCACGGCGATGATGGCGGTGTTGGCGTCACGGACCACGCCCTGATCGGCGGCCCGGAAGTGCGCCACGACGAACGAGCCCAGGACCTCCTCGCCCTGTTTGACCGGGACGGCGAGGTAGTCGACGCGACCCGCGGGGGTCTCCGCGCTGCCCTGCCGCGGCGCCGGTACTTCCTGCCACCGGGCCAGCAGAGCGGCGTCGCGGTCGAGGCGATAGACGGGGTCGTAGGTCGGGCTGCGCAAGAAGGGCTCGCCGCCGACGAAGCTGAGGGCGGCCTGGCCGTCCGCCCAGGTGTTGGCGGCGAAGTGCACTTCGAAGAGGCGACGGACGTCGTCGCCGAAGGGCCGCCCCGTCGCGGGGTCCACGCCGGCGGCCGTCTTGCGGAGCTTGTCGACCTCCCGGTGGAGCTCCGCGGAGCCCTGCTCCGCGAGACGCGACTCGAGCACCTGCCGGGCGATGAGGACCGACCCGAGGGTGGCGACGGCCAGCAGGCCCACGAAGGCGGCCAGCATCCTCGTCCGCAGGCTGCGCATCCCGAGGGCCGGTCCGATGCGCGCTGCGCGGACGCCGCCCGCAGCGCCTCCGGGCGCGGTCGTCTCCAAGTTGTCCGCCGCTGCGGCTGGTGCACTCATGTGACCCCGTCGCGAGACCCGGCCACGCTGCCGAGGGGGCGTCAGATGCGACCGTCCCTGCCGGGCGGGTGTCCGCGCCTGTGTCCCGCCTCAATCATCATCATCATCGTCGTCATCATTCCAGTCGTCGTCGTCCCAGTCGTCCCCGTGGGCCTTGACCGCCTTGGGGGCGGCGACCCGGAACCCGTCTTCGCGGGCGTCGCGGTCCAGGCGCGCGCCGCTGCCCTTGTCGCCGCGCGTATCGTCACCATCGTCGGCGTCGCGAGGGGAGGAGATCGCGGCGGGCTGCCCGCTGGCGCCGGTCCCGCCGCCCGCATCCAGGGACACCGGCGGCCCCGGGTCTCTTATGTCAGGCCGCGAGAGCGCGAAGGCCACGCCTCCCAGGCAGAGCAGCACGGCCGCGGCGATGAGGATCATGCGGATCATGGCGTCTCCTTCCTCTTACCCGTGAACTCCGCCGTCACGTCACACGGAGCGCCGCCGGGCGGTGGCTGAACGCGTGATGAGGAGGTTCTCAGCGCTCGCCACCCAGTCTGCGGGGACTGACTGAACCGAAGATGAGACGCGGGTGAGAAGCCTCTCATCCGCCGCGCTCCTGGCGGCCACGCCGTGGGCCTGTTGTGGCTCGTCGGCGTCGCTCGGTATCCTCGGCGGCGCGAACGCGACCGTCTGACGCGGAGGAGACGCCATGAGGGAGCCCCGTATGCGCAACACGAAGAAGGAGATCACCGACCGGGAGGAACTGCACCGCATCCTCGACCAGGCCATGGTCATGCGCCTCGGGATGATCGACGGAGAGCGCCCCTATGTGGTGCCGCTGAACTTCGCTCGCGAGGGGGAGGCGATCTGGTTCCACGGCGCCGCGGCCGGGCACAAGCTCGACTGCCTGCGGGCGGCTCCGGCGGTCTGCATCGAGGTCGACCGCTTCATCGGGCTTCGCACCGGCCCCGGCGCCTGCGACGACTGGAGCTCGGCCTACGAGTCGGTGATCGGCTTCGGAACGGCCGAGATCGTGGAGGATGCTGCCGAGAAGCTGCACGGCCTGCGCGTCCTCATGGGCAAGCACTCGGGGCGCGAGGATTGGGAGTTCTCTGAGGCCTCGGTGAAGGGCACCGCGGTGGTGCGCATCCGCCTCGACACGCTGACCGGCAAGCGGTCCCCGGCGTGACGCGCCATCCGTCCGCCGCGTCGAGACGCCGCGGGCGGCTTCTGCATCCTGAGGGCGATGAGGGTTTTCTCATCACGCCTTCATCCCCGCCCCATCGCCCCCGCCGATAGTGATGGCGAAGCGCCCCTCGGGAGGTCCCGGCCCTCCCGAGGGGGAGCCCGAACCGGAAGGCGGTGGTCAAAGTGGATGTACTCGTCAGGTTGGTCACGTTCGGTCTCGCGATGCTGGTCGTGTCATGGGGAGCTCTGTTCGTCGTCACGAACGTGAGCGCGGGCGGCTCGGACGGCGACCCCCACGCGGCCTATGCGGCGGCGCGGGACGACGAGCCGTCGCCCCTCGATGCTCGCATGGGCGACGGCGACGATGATGGCGACGACGGCGACGTCTCCGCATCCGCCGACCGCTCCCGCGACATCACCACCAGGGACGTCTCGCGCTCGTTCGACCGTTCATGGGACGCGACCGGCGACAAGCCCGGCAAGCCCGACCGCTCGGCCTCTCATGACTTCTCGCGCGACCGCACCGGCGATCACGACACGGCCGACGTGTCCAAGTCGCAGGATGTCTCGAGCGACCAGACCACGGGAGACTGGTCGCGGGACGACACCACGAGCGGTGACTGAACGCGCATGACCGGGGAGGAGTGGCGTTTCACCGAGGGCGAGCCCATCGACGACGGCCTGTCGACGCTGCGCCTCCTCGGCGGCGGCGAACGGTACGAGACATACCTCGCTTACGACGAGCGCCGGCTGGCGCTCGTCGTCGTCAAGGTGGTCCGCCCTCATCTGACCGCCGACGCGGACGCGCTGCGCGGTTTGGCCCGCGAGGCGGAGCTCCTGGTCCGCCTGTCGCATCCGACCATCGTGCGTAGCTTCGGCGCCGTGCTCGACGGCCCGCGCCCGTATCTCCTGCTCGAGCACCTGGAGGGCCCACGGCTCTCGTCGCTGGTGCGACGTCACGGTCCGCTGGACCTCGAGCAGCTGGCGCCGCTCGGGGTCCAGCTCGCCTCCGCCGCCCACTACATGGCCGCGGAGGGCGTCGTCCACCTCGACATCAAGCCGAGCAACGTCATCATGGGGGCGCCGGCGCGTCTCATCGACCTGAGCATCGCGCGGACTGCGGATCTTCTGCCTGGGCGCGTGCGGCCCATCGGCACCGACGCCTACATGGCGCCGGAGCAGTGCGACCCTGTGGGCCGCGGCCCTCTCACGCCTGCCGCCGACGTCTGGGGGCTCGGCGCCACCCTGCATCACGCGGCTCTCGGACGGGCCACGTTCGCCGCGGCGACAGACAGGCAGGATGAGGCGGCGCCGGCCCCGGCGCCATCTGCGGCGAGGTTCCCGCAGCTGGTCCGTCCGCCGGAGCCTCTGCCGTCGCGGCTGCCCCGCGCCCTCGCCGAAGTCGTCACACGGTGCCTGGCCGCGGACCCCGGCGACAGGCCGACCGCCGCGGAGGTGGCGGCCGCGTTCGAGGGCCTGGCCGCCGCGTTGCCGCGGCGGCCCGTCCTGCGCCGCTTCCGGGTGCGGCCGCGGTAGAGCGCCGCTCCCGACGAGCGCAGCCATCGGTGTTCAGGGCGGCGGACCTCCGGCAAGAATACCCGGTGAGGCCCGGAGAGGAGCGGTCGATGCAGGAGTCGCAGGTGAACCGCCGGATGACGTTGCCCGTGGGAGCCGCTCTGGCCGGCGTGCTCATGGCGGCCGCGGCGGGACTCGTGCTCGCGTTCATCCCCGTCTACCAGGGCGTCAGTGAGACGGCGACGTCGTCGGGAGGCGTCGTCTCCGGAACGTACGGCGCGACGCTGCTCGAGCAGAACGGGGCATGGGTGCTCCTGCTGCTGTGCCTCCCTGTCACCGTGGCCGCCATCGGGCTCGTCGGGGCGGCGCGCCGCAACAGGCTCCTCGTCTGGGCGCCGGCCGCCGTCCTCCTCGGTTTCTCGTTGCTCGCCGGTTTCAGCATCGGCCTCTTCTACGTCCCGGCGGCCGTGGCGCTGCTGCTCGCCGCCGTTACGGTGCAGCGTTCAGGGGAGACCCGGCGCCGCAGTGATCCGACGTCGCCGCGGTGATCCCGGCCGGGACGCGGGCACGGGCTCTCGCTTGTCGCCGGGCCCGCGCCGGATCACAACCCGGCCGATGTCCACCTGCGCGGGGGAGTCCGCAGGGCCTGGGACCGGACGGCGCCGCCGGCCGGGACGACGCGCTGCTATACTCGTCCGGTCGTTCGTGCTCCGCCGACCGCCGGACGGCGGCACGGTGCGTGAGAGGCCGTGAGGAGATGGTGGAGGAGGTCATGACCGGAGCGCTCGCCACCGGCGGGTCCGGCTGCCCGCGGCGTCCGGCATGACGTCCGTCGCGGAGCAGGCCGAACCCGGGGTCGTCCCACAGACGTCGTCATTGCCGCTGACCTACCGCCGCTCGGGGCTCGCGTGGGCGCTGCTCTCGGGCGCCTGCTGGGGTCTCGACGGGGTCATCCTCGGCGTGGCGCTCGCGGCGGCGCCGCTGGCGGGCGCGGCCGCGCTGCCCGCTCCGCTCGCCGCGGCCGCGCTCCACGACGTCCTCGCCACGGGCTGGATGACGGCTTTCAATGCCGTGACCGGCCGGCTGCGTCGGCTGCCGCGCAGTCTCGCCACCAGGCAGGGATTGATCCTCTGCGCAGCCGCCGTCATCGGCGGGCCGATCGCCATGTCAGGCTACCTGTTCGGGATCAAGTACGCCGGCGCGGCCTACGCCCTGGCGCTCAGCGCGACCTATCCCGCCGTGGGCGCGCTGCTCTCGCGCATCTTCCTGCGTGAGCACGTCACGCGGCGGGGGTGGCTTGGGATAGTCGTGACGGTGACCGGCGCCGTGATCGCCACCTACACGCCGCCGTCCGGTGAGATGCCGCACTTCTATCTCGGCATCGCATGCGCGGCGGTGGCCACGTTCGGCTGGGGTGTCGAGGGCGTCCTCGCCATCCACGCGATGAAAGTCGTCGAGCCGGTCATCGCGGGGACGCTGCGGATGGCGACCTCGGCCGTGGTCTACCTGGCGGTGGTGCTGCCGCTCGTCGGCGGGCTCAGGCTGTTCGCTGCCGCCCTGGGCAGCGCCGGCTTCTGGGTCGTCCTCGCGGCCGCCGCCGCGGGCGCGACCTCCTATCTCGCCTACTACGCCGCCAACCACCTCGTGGGCGCCAGCCGCGCGATGCCGATCAACTCGCTCTACGCGGTGTGGGCGATCGTCTTCTCGGTGGTCCTCACGGGGATGCACCCGACCCTCCAGCTGGTGGTCGGGGTGGGAGTCACGTTCGGCGGCGCGCTGCTCGTGGTCTCGGGCGCGCCGCGCACCGGCGCCGATCTAGCCGAGAACGAAGCGATCTTCCCGCCGGCGATGCGCTGAGGCGGTCACCCCCGCGCCTGCTCAGAGCCGGATGCAGGGCCCGTGGCCGGGGGCGACCAGCGCGACGGGGAGGACGCTCAGCGCCTGCCTGACCTCCTCCAGCGCGGGCGGTGACGGGATCCGGTCCGGTCCGAGCGAGGTCAGGAGCTCCTCCCGCTGGCCGGCCACCGGCTCACCCTCGATCCTTCCGAAGCGGCCGAACAGGTCGCTGCT
>JAAYBE010000175.1 GCA_012719015.1 Actinomycetota bacterium | reverse complement strand
GCCGGCCGAGCTTAAGCGTCTTGACCAGCTTGCCCCTGGCGTTCTTGACCTTGATCACCACGACGGCCTTGCCCGAGTTGGGCTTGGCGTCGCTCACCCGGTAGCGCAGCGTGGCCTTGGCGCCTCGCTTGGCCGTGGCCTGCTTGGGGGCGGCCGTCCTGGGCTTCACCTTGTCGATCTTCACCCAGGCGATCTTCGCTTCCTCCACATCGCCGGCCTCGTCGACCGAGCGGTAGTGAAGCTCGTGGACGCCGTCGGCGCTGATTCTAAGGCCGCCGTCCGGGACGGTGGTCCAGCCGCCGCCGTCGAGTGAGTACTCGGTGCGCTCGATCTCGAGGCCGCCCTCGAGAGTGACGCTGAAGGTCAGCTTGACCGGCTTGTTGGTCCAGTCCCTGCTCGGCAGGCCGTGGATCGTGGTCGTGGGGAAGAGGCGGAAGCGGGCGTAGCCGCCGCGGGGCTGACCGCCGATATGGGCGAACGCCCCGCCGACGTGGAGCATGTCGCCGCTGACGGCCAAGCTGCCGACCGAGCCGTCCGCACTGGCGTCCCAATCGATGACCTCTCCACTGGCCGCGTCGAGGGCGGCGATGTAGTTGCGGTCTTGGCCGCCGATGGTGGTGAACTTGCCCCCCGCGTAGACCCTGTTGCCGCTGACCGCCAGGGCATGCACGCTGTTGTCGGCGCCCGGGTCCCAGGCCGGATCCGCGGCGCCGTCGTCGGCGTCGAGGGCGACGATGCGGCTGCGGTCCTCGCCGCCGATCACCGAGAAGTCACCGCCGGCGTAGACCGTGTCGTCGCCGACGGCGAGGGCGCGGACGCCGCCGTCGGCGCCCGGGTCCCAGGCGGTGAGGCCGCCGTCGGCCAGCTTGAAAGCGGCGACGCGGTCACGGGGTTGGCCGGCGATGGTGGTGAAGTCGCCGCCGGCGTAGACTTCGTTGCCCCCGATCGCCAGGGCATTGACGTTGTTGTCGGCGCCGGGGTCCCAGGCGGTGGCGGCGCCGCCGGCGGCGGCGAGGGCGGCGATACGGGTGCGGGCCTTGCCGCCGATCTGGGTGAAGCGGCCGCCGACGTAGACCGTGTGGCCGCTGAGGGCGAGGGCATAGACGTCGCCGTTGGCGCCGGGGTTCCAGGCGGTCGCCTTTCCGGTCGTCGCGTCGAGGGCGGCGATGCAGTTGCGGGGCTGATCGTCGATCTGTTGGAAGCTGCCGCCGGCGTAGAGGGTGTCGCCACTGAGAACGAGGGCATAGACGTAGCCGATGGCGCCGGGGTTCCAATCGGGGTCTACGGCGCCTTCGGCGGCGATGCGGGCGATATTGCGACGCACGAGGCCGCCGAACACCGCGAAGGCCCCGCCGGCGTAGACCTTGCCGCCGTCGTTGACGACTTCGTCGGCGTTCGGGTTCCAGTCAGTGGCGGCACCGTCGGTGTTGTTGAGGGCGGCGATGCGGCTGCGCTGCTGGCCGCCGATCTGGGCGAAGATACCGCCGGCGTAGACCGTGCCGCCGTCAGCGCTGACGGCGAGGGCATGGACGCTGTTGTTGGCACTCGGGTTCCAGACGGTGGCGGCGTCGCTGACGGTGTTGAGGGCGGCGATGCGGCTGCGGGCCTTGCCGCCGATCTCGGTGAAGTCACCGCCGACGTAGACCGTGTTGCCGCTGACGGCGAGGGCGCCGACCCAGCCGTTGGCACTCGGGTCCCAGGCGGTGGCGACGCCGCTGGGCTCATCGAGGGCGGCGATGCGGCTGCGCTGCTGGCCGCCGATCTGGGTGAAGGCACCGCTGACGTAGACCTTGCCGCCGCTGACGGCGAGGGCATTGACGTTGGCGTTGGCGTTCGGGTTCCAGGCGGTGGCGGCGGCGCTGGCGGCGTCGAGGGCGGCGATGCGGTTGCGGTCTTGGCCGCCGATCCGGGTGAAGCTACCGCCGGCATAGACTGTGTCGCCGGAGACGGCGAGCGCCCAGACGCTCCTGTCGGCGCCCGGGTTCCAGGCTTTGGCGGCGCCACTGACGGCGTCGAGGGCGGCGATGCGGCTCCGAGGTTGGCCGCCGATCTCGGTGAAGGCACCGCCGGCGTAGACCGTGTCGCCGGAGACGGCGAGGCAGTCGACCACGCGATCAGCGCCCGGGTCCCAGCCTGGGTCGAGCGTACCGCCGGCGCTGATTCGGGCCAGGTTCTGGCGTGGCGTCCCACCGACGCTCGTGAAGCTGCCGCCGATGAACCAGCCGCCGACGCCGTCCGGGACAACGGCCCAAACCTCGCCGTCGACGACGGGCCAGCCGGCGTCAGGCGCCCCGGTGGTCGCGTCGATCGCGACGAAGTGGCCGCTCAGGCGCCCGACGCGCGTGAACTTGCCGCCGATGTAGGTCGAGCCGTCGGGGGCCGGGGCGATCGCGTTCACCGTGCCGTTGGTCCCGCAGTCCTGCGGCTCGGGCTGGTCGCTCGGCGCCGCCGCCGCGCCGGAGCCGGCGCCCAGGGCGAGCAGCAGGCAGAGCAGCGCCAGGGCGATGCCCAGTGCTCCGCGGCGGTGCGCGGCGGTCCTCAGGTTCGGTTTGGTCTGCATGAGATCCCCTCCCGCGTCACTGGTCGGCGTGCGTGACATTTCAGCTTAGTCGCGGCCACGATGCGAGGCAATGAACGACGCCGAGCAGCGGGCGGCGCGGGGCGGTCCGCGCCGGTCCGGGTCGGCGCGCACCCCGCTGCTCAGCGTGCGATCAGTCCGTTGGTCATCACCTTGACCGTCGCGTTGCCGGCCAGGTCGGTGGTGGAGACGTAGAAGCGGTGGGTGTCGCACTTCCACTGCTGCGGGTGAGCCGGCTCTCCACCACCCCGTTCAGTCAGCCGCGTGATCGGCTGGAACCCAGTGAACAGCGCTCAGGAGAAGTGAACCTCTAGCACTCCGGGACGGATGCCATCGAGGTCAGTCTCGATCAAGACCTGCAGGCGCAGGCGGCGTCGCGCGACGCGCTCGCCTGTGGATCGCATTGCGCAGAGCCCGTGCTTCTCCCGACACTCTGTGACCGGGAGGCTGCCGCTTCGCGTGGACGCGAAACGCCCCGCGAGCAGGCGGCCGCCGGTGGCCGCCGCACGTTCAGCGCTTGCTGAACTGCGGCTTCTTACGCGCCTTGTGGAAGCCGGCCTTCTTGCGCTCGACCTGGCGGTCGTCGCGGGTCAGGAAGCCGGCGCGCTTGAGCGGCGTGCGCAGGTTCTCGTCGGCCTCGCAGAGGGCGCGGGCGATGCCGTGGCGGACGGCGCCGGCCTGGGCGCTGATGCCGCCGCCGTAGACGTTGGCCTTGACGTCGAACTTGCCCGCCGTGCGCGTGGTCTCGAGCGGCATCAGGGCGATGGTCTCGAGCACCTTGCGGCCGAAGTACTGGTCGATCTCGCGGCCGTTGATGGCCACCTTGCCCACGCCCGGGGCGAGGATGACGCGGGCGACGCTCGTCTTGCGCTTGCCGGTCGCGCGGTAGGTCACTGCATCAGCCACGCCTTACTCCTTGATCTCGAGCACTTCGGGGTTCTGCGCCTCGTGCGGATGCTCCGGCCCGGCGTAGATCTTGAGCTTGCGGAGCTGGGCGCGGCCCAGCTTGGTGTGGGGGAGCATGCCGCGCACGGCGTGGCGGACGATCTCCTCGGGACGACGGGCCTGGAGCGAGGCGTAGGACTCGCCCTTGAGGCCGCCGGGGTAGCCCGAGTGGCGGTAGTACATCTTCTGCTCGGGCTTCTTGCCCGTCACGACGACCTGGTCGGCGTTGACGACCACGACGAAGTCGCCGGTGTCGATGTGCGGGGTGTAGATGGCCTTGCGCTTGCCGCGCAGGCAGTCGGCGACGACGGTCGCAAGACGCCCCAGGGTCTTGCCCCTGGCGTCGACGACGTACCACTTCTTCTCGATGGTCGCGGGCTTGGCGACGTAAGTCTTCATGCGCTCACTCGTCCGGTAGCTGGAGGCGCGCGTCCGGCGCGGACGCGCGAAAGGGGACTATAACGAATGAGCGCGGACGGCGCAACACGGGGCGAGAGAAGCGGGCGCTGAGGCGACGGCGGAGGCCGGCGGCGGGCGACGCCGTGCCTCCGGCCGCCCGGACCCACAGCTGCGCTCACCCACGGCCGCACTCAGGCGAGGCGACGCAGACGGACCTCGTCGCCGACCTCGAGACCGAGCACCTCGGCGGCCGACCCGGCGTTGACCGCGACCGACGCCTGCCCGTAGCTGTCGATGAGCACGACGATGTCGCTGGGCCGCACCGAGGCGAACGTCCGCGCCACGCGGGCGTGGTAGCGCTCCCCGTTGGCGATCAGCTCGACCATGTCGGCGAGGCGCGCCTTCTCGAGGTCGCGGGTGCGCACGTTGAGGGCGACGTTGCCGAAGCGGTCCACGAGCACGGCGAGGGCGGTGAGGCCGTCGCGGTGCCGCCGCGGGAGCGGGAAGTCGATGCGCTCGAGGCTCTCCGGAGCGAGCGGCTC
>JAAYBE010000174.1 GCA_012719015.1 Actinomycetota bacterium | reverse complement strand
TCCTTGTGTCGGGCGATCTCGACCGTGACCCAGGTGTCATGCCTGCGGTCCTCGCGACGGAGCTTCTCCAGTCGTGTCTGGAGCTTCTCGATCTCCTCGGACAAATGGACGCCGGGCATACGTGACAATCGTACGAGCTCGCTCAGCCGCTGCTTGAGCCAGCCGACCCGGGCGTCCTGTTCCGACTTCGTCTTCTCCTCGGTCAGGTTCCTCACCCCCTCCCAGGAGTCGCAGGTAGTTGCCGACCCTGACACGGAGGTCCGCACGAGGGACGACGGCGTCGAGGTGGCCGAGCTCGAGGTTGCGTTCGGCGGTGCTGAAACCGGGCGGCAGTTCCTCGTGCGTGGTCTGCTGGATCACACGCGGCCCGGTGAAGTAGAGCCGCGCGCCGGGCTCCGCGATGCAGATGTCGGCGAGCGTGGCGAAGCTCGCCACCACACCGCCGGTGCAGGGGTCGGCGAGGATCGTCACGAACGGTGACGTCGCCTCGTTGATCAGATCCACGGCGCAACTCGTCTTGGCCATCTGCATGAGGCTCAGGATGCCCTCCTGCATGCGGGCGCCACCCGACGTGCAGACGGCGACCAGCGGCAGATCGTCCCCGCTCGCCAGCTCGGCGCTGCGCCAGAGCTTCTCTCCGACCACGCTGCCCATGCTCCCGCCGAGGAATCCGAAGTCCATCACGGCGAGCACACACGGAGTGGTGTCGATGCTCGCCGTTCCGGTGACGATGGCCTCCTGGAGTCCGGTCTTGGCCTGCGCCTCGCGCACCCGTTCGGGGTAGGCCTCGAGGTCCACGAACCCCAGCGGATCGCGTGTGGCGACCCTGCCCCACAGTTCGCGGAAGGTGCCCTCGTCCGTGAGTTGACGGATGCGTTCGTGCGCGCCGATACGCAGATGATGGCCGCAACTCGGGCATACCATGAGGTTGGCGCGCACCTCCGCGTGCCGCGCGCCCGCGTGGCACGAAGGACACACCCACTCGGGGCGCGTCGGCCCGTTGCCGCGACGCTCGATTTGGACGGTGACGTTCATTCCGTGCAGCGCCCTCCGGCGACGACCGGACGAAGCCGTGCTCAGCCGTCGTGACGGCTGAACACGAGGGACACGTTGTGGCCGCCGAAGCCGAAGCTGTTGCTCGCCGCGACGCGGACCTTGCCGAAGCGCGCCGTCAGCGGGACGTAGTCAAGATCGCATTCCGGATCGGGATCGTGCAGGTTGATCGTCGGCGGGATGTAGCTGTTGACGATGGTCAGGACGGTCGCCACCGCCTCGATCGCGCCGGCGGCGCCCAGGCAGTGGCCGATCATCGACTTGTTCGACGAGATCGCGACCTCGTAGGCGTGGTCGCCGAGGGCGTGCTTGATGGCGCGCGTCTCGGCGATGTCGCCAGGACCGGTCGACGTGCCGTGAGCATTGACGTAATCGACCTCGCACGGGTCGAGACCCGCCTCCGCGAGCGCCATGAGCATGGCGCGGCCCTGCGCCTCGCCGGTCTCGTCCGGCAGCGTCATGTGGAAGGAGTCGCTGCTCATGCCGCTGCCCGCCAGCTCGGCGTAGATGCGGGCGCCGCGAG
>JAAYBE010000023.1 GCA_012719015.1 Actinomycetota bacterium | reverse complement strand
CCAAGCCGCTCTACTACGCGCGCTCCCCACAGGCCGGGCGTCTGCTCTTCGCCAGCGAGATCAAGGCGCTGCTGCAGGACCCCGAGGTGGTGGCCGAGGCGGACGAGCAGATGCTGTTCGAGTATCTGTGGCACGGCTTCCACGACCACCGTGTGGAGACGTTCTTCAAAGGCGTGTACCGCGTCCCGGCGGCCACCTGGATCGAACTGCCGCTTGACGGCGCCCCGGCGTCCACGGGTCGCCCGGACGTGCATCGCCAAGGTGAGGGCGACCCCGACGGGCTCGCGACGCCGCTCACCGGCACGGCCTACTGGACGCCGATGCTCACACGCGACGGCGGCGACGACCCGGCCGAGTTCAGGCGCCGCTTCCGTGCCGGTATCGAGCGGCGTCTGCTCAGCGAGGCCCCCGTCGGCGCCTCTCTCTCGGGCGGGCTGGACTCGAGCAGCATCGTCGGCCTCATGGCCGAACTGCTCGAGGAGGATGCGCCCGAGGCGAGGTCGCTGCAGGGTCGGCTGAGGACCTTCAGCGCCGTGTTCGACGGCGACCCCATCGACGAGCGCGAGTACATCGAGGCGGCCGTCGCGAGCACCGGCGCCGACACCACCTACGTGAACCCCACGTCCCACGAGTTCATCGCGGAGCTGCGCGACTTCGTCTGGCACCAGGAAGAGCCCGTCGTCAGCACGGGTCCCTACGCGCAGTGGTGCGTGATGCGCTCCGCCGGCGAGCAGGTGAGGGTCCTGCTGGACGGGCAGGGCGGCGATGAACTGATCGCCGGGTACGTGCCCTACCAGCTCGTCTATCTCCGTCAGCTGCGCAGGGAGGGCAGGTACGACCTGCTGCGCCGGGAGGCGACGGCCTCGCGCGACGTGCTCTGGCCCCTCGCCAGGCGCCGCCTCAAACAGCGCCGTCAGCGTCTCTCCGTCCGCGCGTTGCTGCGCCCGGGATTCCTCGCCCGGACCAGGGACCCGGGGTATGGGCGCTCCCGGTCGCACCTCAAGGAGCGTCTGCTGCAGGACCTCCTCTCCTACAGCCTGCCCTGTCTGTTGCGCTACGGGGACCGCAACGCCATGGCGTTCGCGGTCGACAGCCGGGCTCCGTACCTCGACCAGGAGCTGGTCGAGTACATCCTCAGCCTGCCGGAGGACGCGCTCGTGCGCCACGGATGGAGCCGGTGGATCCTGCGCGCCGCGCTCAGGGGCACGCTCCCCGAGAAGATCCGTCTGCGGCGCTGGAAGGTCGGGTTCACGACGCCCGAGATGCGCTGGATCAAGGCGCGCCGGGCGGCGTTCACGAGCCTCTACCAGTCGCCCTCGTTCCAGGCGCGGCCGTATTGGGACGGCGAGGCCGTGCTGGGGGCGTTCCGCGCCTGCTGCCGCGGCGAGGTCGAGGAGAGCATGTTCTTCTGGCGCGCGGCCAACGTGGAGCTGTGGCTGCGCGAGTTCGTCGACCGCGGCGCAGTGCAGCCCGACGCCGACGTGGAGGCGGCGCTCAGCCAGCCCCTCCCCGCCGGCCCGACGCACCGCGGCGGCATCGCCGCGCCCGGCGACGCCCGCGTGCCGGCGCTGCTGGCGGCCGCGGATCCGCAGGCCTCCGCCGCGGCCGAGCGCCTGCTCGCCGGGTATGCGCCCAACGAGGAGAAGCACCTGTTCGCGGTCGCCGGCGGCACGGTGTACGCGCGCCTGCCGCTGCACACCGACCTCGTCGCACGCGGCGACGACCTCGACGAGGTCATGCGGCGGCACGTCACGGCGCACGTCGCGCCCGGCGACCTCGTCGTGATGGCCGAGAAGCCCATCGCCGCCAGCCAGGGGCGCAGCTACGCGCTCGACGAGATCCGTCCCACGCGGCTGGCGAGGCTGCTCAGCAGGGCGGTGACCAGGACGCCGCACGGTATCGGCCTCGGCATCCCCGAGACCATGCAGCTGGCGATCGACGAGGCCGGCGCGCCGCGCATCGTCGCCGCCGCGGTCGTCTCCGCCGCCGGCAAGGCGGTGGGCAGGCGCGGCCTCTTCTACAAGGTCGCCGGCGCCGACGTGGAGGCGATCGACGGCCCCACCTGGAACACGCTGCCGCCGCACAACACGCACGCGAAGCTCGGCCCGGCCGATCCGGACGGCGTCGCGACACGTCTCGCCGACGTGCTGAGCGACGCGGCCGGAGGCCGCGTCGAGTTCGTCGTCATCGACGCCAACGACCTCACGGCCGCCGTGCTCGGCGCGTCCCCCGGCGCGGACCGGACGCTCGCCAACCGCCTCATGCGCGACAACCCGCTCGGCCAGGGTCACGAGCAGACCCCCGTCTGCGTGCTACGACGACTCGGGTCGCTGCCCGCGCGGGACTGAAGCGATGCGCGCGCGTCACAGGCCGACGGGGCCGACTTCGGTCGAGCAGGGTCGGCGCCCTGGGGCGGAAGGGGTATAACGACAGGCGAAGTCCAGGTCGGAGACGAGGGAGCGGCCGGTGAGCATCGTCGAGGTCAGGGATCTGCGTAAGCAGTACGACCCCCCCAAGGGCGTGCTCGCCGTGGACGGGGTCAGCTTCGCCATCGCGGAGGGCGAGATCTTCAGCCTGCTCGGGCCGAACGGCGCCGGCAAGAGCACCACCATCTCCATGCTGAGCTGCCTGCTCAAGCCCACCGGCGGCGACGCCGTGATCGGCGGTCACTCCATCATCCGCGACCCACAGGCGGTCAAGGAGATCATCGGCGTCGTCCCCCAGGACGTGGCCCTGTACCCGGACATGAGCGCGCGCGAGAACCTCCTGTTCTGGGGGCGCATGTACGGGCTCTCCGGCGACGGGCTGAAGACGCGGGTCGACGAGGTGCTGGAGCTCATCGCCCTCGTCGACCGCCAGAAGGACCGCATCGAGAAGTACAGCGGCGGGATGAAGCGGCGCGTCAACATCGGCGTCGCGCTGCTGCACAAGCCGCGGGTGCTGTACCTGGACGAGCCCACGGTGGGGATCGACCCGCAGAGCCGGCGGTCGATCCTCGACGGCATCCTGGCGCTCCGTGACCAGGGCATGACGATCCTCTACACCACCCACTACATGGCCGAGGCACAGGAGCTCAGCGACCGTATCGGGATCGTCGACCACGGCAAGATGATCGCACTGGGGACCCATGAGGAGCTGGTCAGGATCGTGGGCGAACAGGCGAGGGTCGCGGCGAGGGTCGACCGCGACCTGGACGGTATGGTCGCGCGTTGGCGCGAGACGCCCGGCGTCGAGCAGGCGGACCTCGAGGGCAACGAGGCGATCCTCCTGACGGAGGACGCCGACGAGGTGCTGCCGCGGCTGTTCGAGGCGGCGGCCGCGGCCGGGTCGCGCATCACCGAGATCAACGTCAGCGAACCGAACCTCGAGATGGTCTTCCT
>JAAYBE010000173.1 GCA_012719015.1 Actinomycetota bacterium | reverse complement strand
GCTTGACGTCGTGGACGCGGAACACGTGCGCGCCCGCGAGATAGCCGATCACCGTCGTCGCCACCGAGCCGATGACGCGGCCGGACGGCTCGGCCCCGAGGATGGTCCCCAGGAACCGCTTGCGCGACGCTCCGAGCACCACCGGACGGCCAAGGGAGCAGAAGCGGCCCAGAGAGTCCAGCAGCGCGAGGTTATGGGCCCCCGTCTTGCCGAACCCGATCCCCGGATCGACCATGATCTGCTCCTCGCGCACGCCGTGCGCGACCGCGAAGGCGACCCGCTCCTCGAGGAAGGCGAGGACCTCGTCGACGACGTCGTCGTAGCGCGGATCGTCCTGCATCGTCTTCGGCTGGCCCTTCATGTGCATGAGGCACACCGGACACCCGGACTCCGCCACCACGTCGACCATCTCCTCGTCGAAGCGTAGCGCACTCACGTCGTTGACCATGGTGGCGCCGGCGGCGAGCGTGCGACGCGCGACCTCGGCCTTCATGGTGTCGACCGAGATGGGGACCCCGACCCTGGCGGCCAGGGCCTCGACGACCGGCAGCACGCGCTGCAGCTCCGTGTCGAGCGGCACCGTCTCGGACCCCGGCCGCGTCGACTCCCCGCCGATGTCGATCACGGAGGCGCCCTCCCGCGCGAGCGTCAGCGCCTGTTCCAGCGCCACGTCGGCCGCCAGGAAGCGGCCCCCGTCCGAGAAAGAGTCCGGAGTGACGTTGACGACGCCCATGATCGCCGGGAACGACAGTCCGAGACAGAACGTGGGTGTGTCCGGTCGCATGGCGGCGTCAGCGCGGCGCGTTGATGAGGGCGAAGACCTCGGCCCGCGTCGCCTCGTTGGTCTGGATCAGGCCGCGCACGGCGCTGGTGACGGTCTTGGACCCCGGCGTGCGCACGCCGCGCATGCTCATGCACAGGTGCTCCGCCTCGATCAGCACGAGGGCGCCGGTGGGATGGAGCGCGGACTCGATCGCGTCGGCCACCTCGCTCGTGATCCGCTCCTGGAGCTGGGGCCTCGCGGCGACCTGCTTGACGACACGGGCCAGCTTGCTGAGGCCGGCGATGAGACCGTGAGGACTGGGGATGTACGCGACGTGGGCGAGACCGTGGAACGGCAGCAGATGATGCTCGCACACCGAGTAGAAGGCGATGTCGCGGATCAGCACCATCTCACGGTGACGGTCGCCGGGGATCGCCGTGAGCAGCTCGGACGGGTCGGGCGCATCGAGGCCGGAGAAGATGTCCTCGTACATGTCGGCCACGCGACGGGGGGTCCTCTGCAGGCCGGGACGGTCCGGATCCTCCCCGATGCCCTCGAGGATGAGGCGCACGCCCGTCTCTATCTTCTCGCGGTCCACGTGGGGCTTCGTCGCCTTCGGGGGCCGGTCAGGTGGCCTCGGGGTTGATCGGGTTCACGTGCGCGGGCTTGGGCACCGGCGGCTGCTTGGCGCGGTGCCGCCTCTCGGGCTTGGGCGTCTCCGTCCGCCGCCGCTCCTTCTCGTCACGCTCGCGGAACACCTCTTCTTCGGACAGGCCGTCGATGAGGGCCTCGAACTCGTGCGCCTCGATCGTCTCGCGCGCGATGAGGATCCTGCTGATGCGGTCGAGCAGCTCGCGCTTCTCCGTGAGGAGGTCCTTGGCGCGCTGGTGCGCCTCTTCGATGATGCGCCGGATCTCGTCGTCGATCTGCCGGGCGATCTCCTCCGAGTAGTCGGCCTGCTGCTGGAACTCCCGGCCGAGGAACGGCATCGACTGGTCGTGGCCCAGCGTGCGCGGGCCGAGCTCCTCGCTCATGCCGTAACGCATGATCATCTGCTTCGCCGTCGCCGTCGCCTTCTCGAGATCGTTGGCCGCGCCGGTGGTGATCTCGCCGAAGACGACCTCCTCCGCGGCCCGCCCTCCCAAGGTCATCGAGAGCGTGTCCATGAGCTCCTGCCTGGTGGTGAGGAACTTGTCCTCGGTCGGGAGCGAGATCGTGAAGCCGAGCGCCTGCCCCCGGCTGACCACGCTGATCTTGTGCACCGGGTCGGTGAACTCGAGGAAGTGGCCCACGAGGGCATGACCCATCTCGTGGTAGGCCGTGATGGCCTTCTCCTTCTCGCTGATGATGCGCGTCTTCTTCTCCGGGCCGGCGAGGACACGCATGATGCCCTCTTCGAGCTCCGCCATGCCGATGAGCTTCTTGCCGCGGCGGGCGGCGAGGAGGGCCGCCTCGTTGACGAGGTTGGCGAGGTCGGCGCCGGTGAACCCCGGCGTCTGCGCCGCCAGCGCGTCGAGGTCGATCTCCTTGTCGATCGGCTTGCCGCGCGAGTGCACCTCGAGGATCATCTTGCGGCCCGGGCGGTCGGGGCGGTCGACGACGATCTGCCGGTCGAAGCGGCCCGGTCGCAGCAGCGCCGGGTCGAGGATGTCCGGGCGGTTCGTGGCGGCGATGAGGATGATGTTGTCCTTCATCTCGAAGCCGTCCATCTCGACGAGCAGCTGGTTGAGGGTCTGCTCCCGCTCGTCGTGGCCGCCTCCGAGACCGGCGCCACGGTGACGGCCCACGGCGTCGATCTCGTCGACGAAGACGATGCAGGGCGCGTTCTGCTTGGCCTGCTCGAACAGGTCGCGCACGCGCGAGGCGCCGACGCCGACGAACATCTCGACGAAGTCCGAGCCGCTGATGCTGAAGAACGGCACGCCCGCCTCCCCCGCGACGGCGCGGGCGAGCAGCGTCTTGCCGGTGCCGGGCGGCCCGTACAGCAGCACGCCCTTGGGGATGCGCGCCCCGAGCTGCTGGAACTTCTTGGGGTTCTCGAGGAACTCCTTGATCTCGTGCAGCTCCTCGACGGCCTCGTCGACGCCGGCCACGTCCTTGAACGTCACCTTGGGCGAATCGACGCTGACGCGTTTGGCGCGGCTCTTGCCGAAGCTCATGACCTTGGAGCCGCCGCCCTGCATCTGGTTCATGATGAAGAACCAGAACCCGATGATGAGCAGGATCGGCAGGATCGTGAACAGCGCGCTCGACCACCACGGGCTCTTGGGGCTCTTGGCGTCGTAGGAGACGCCGAACTGGTCGAGGAAGGCGGTGGTCGCGGCCGGATCGGCGTACGCGACCGTGTACTGCTCCGGTTTCTGGTCCCCCTGCGCGACCTTGGTCACCTCGAGCGTCTGGTCCTTGACGTTCATGACCACGGATTGGACCCGCCCGTTGACCACGTCGCTGGTGAAGCTGGGCGTCTCCTTGTCGGGCGGCGTGACGGTGCCCTCCGACACGGTCACCCGCGGCCACTCCAGCTTGATGCTCTCCTGCAGCATCGTGGGCACGTCCTTGACGAAATACTGCAGCCCGTCCACCTGCGTGACCTTGGCCGTCCGGTCTGTCGTGTCGATGACGACCGACTTCACGGCGTCCGCCTGGAGGGAGTCCTGCAGCACCGTCAACTGGGTGACGAACGGCGCGGAGTAGACCGCTTTGGGGGTCTCGGCGCCTTTGTTGCCGGAGATGACCCACTCGATGAACATCGCCACGATGATGACGATGAGGATGGGGAACAGCGCACTACGGATGAATCTGCTCACGATCGTCTTTCTGGGCGGCGGGCTCCGGAGCCGATGGGGCACCTCGATTGTCCTGCAAATCGACCATCCGGTGACCGTAGCATACCCGGTCGTCTACAGCAAAGAACCCGCCTCGTCGGCGATCTCGGCGGCAGCCTCCGGAGCGAGGACGCCGATGTAGTCGAGCGTGCGGAAGCGCTCGGCCAGGTCGAGGCCGTAACCGACCACGAACCGGTCGGGGATCTCGAAGCCGACGTAGCGACAGGGGATCTCGGTGCGCCGGCGCGACGGCTTGGTGAGGAGCGCGCAGACCTCGAGCGAGGCCGGCTTGCGGTTGCGCAGGTTCTTGAGCAGGTAGCTGAGCGTGAGGCCCGAATCGATGATGTCCTCGACGATCAGCACCTCACGCCCCGCGATCTCAAGGTCGAGGTCCTTGAGGATGCGCACCACGCCCGACGAGTCGGTGGACGACCCGTAACTCGAGACGGCCATGAAGTCGAGCGCCACGGGAAGGTCGATGCGGCGCGCGAGGTCGGCCATGAAGAAGACCGCGCCTTTGAGCACGCCGACGAGCAGGAGCTCCTTGCCGGCGTAGTCGGCGGTGATCTGCGCGGCGAGCTCGTCGACCCGGGCGACGAGCGCCTCGCGCTCGACGAGGACCTCGGCGATCGGCGCGTTCACGTTCTCTCCTGGACGACGTGCAGTGTCATGACGCTACTGTGGGCCACCCGGAAGGACTCCGCAACCCTGGCGGGGGCGACTCCGCCCAGCCAGGCGGTCCGTCCGTCCACGTCCAGCACCGTGACGAGCGGGCGGAGACGGGCCGGGACACGGGCGGCGGCGAGATGCCGGGCGACGGTCGTCTCGCGGCCCAGACCCAGCGGCGCGAAGCGCTCGCCGCGCCGCGGATGGCGCAGTGCCACGCTGCGCGGCGCGACGTCCAGCCCCATGAACCCGGCGCCGGCCGCGGCCTGCTCGCGGTCGACGAACGCCCCCGGCAGCAGGCGCACCCTCCAGGCGCCCGCGCAGAAACCGGCCTCGACGCCGTCCTCCCCGGCGGCCACCAACGCCTCCCCGTCCACGGTCGCGGGCACGCAGGCATGCCGCCCTGCAGCCGCGCGGACGCGGACCACACCCCCGCCGCGCACCGCCTCGAGGCCACGACCCAGACTGACCCGGCCGGCGTCGTCGGTGCGCGCCGTGAGACGCTCCACGGCGCGCACCAGCCGCCGCTGTACGAGGACGCCGCCGAGGGCCTCGCGCAGCACCTGGTGCAGGAGCAGCGCGCGCAGAGCCGGCGACTCCTTCGCCAGCGCCGTGAGATCGAGGGCGGCGAGGTCGCCCCAGTCGGTCGCCGTTGCGACGCGGCGGCGCGCTTCGTCGGTCGCCGCAGCGAGCACCTCCGCCTCGGCCGCCGCCTGCTCGGCCGTGGCCGCCAGCGTCTCGGCCACCCGCGGGTTGAGTGCCTCCAACCCCGGCAGGACCTCGAGACGCAGGCGGTTGCGCGCGTACGCGGACGTCGCGTTGGTGAAGTCGTCACCGAACTCGATCCCGGCCGCGCGACAGTAATCCCTGAGCTCGCCGGCGCCGGCCCACAGCAACGGCCGCGCAAGGTCGCCGTCCCGCGGACGCATGCCGACCAGCCCGCGCGGCGTCGCGTATTTCACCAGCCGGTAGAGCACCGTCTCGGCCTGGTCGTCACGGTTGTGCGCGGTGACGATGACGTTGCATCCGTGCCCGGTCGCCAGGGCGCGCGCCAGCCCGTAACGCTGCTCCCGGGCGCGCGCCTGGAAATCGGCGCCGTGCAGACGGCCGCCCAGACGCTCGACGAGCAGCGGCACGCCGGCCGCGGCACAGCCGTGCTCCACGATCCGCCGGTCGCGGTCGGAGTCGGCCCCGCGCAGACCGTAGTCCACGTGCAGCGCCGTGAGGACGAGCCCCAGCCCCAGACGACGGTCGACCGCGCGCACCAGCGAGAGCAGCGCCATCGAGTCAGCCCCGCCCGAGAGCATGAGGAGCGCCCGGTCGCCGCCCCGCAGGGAACGGGTCTCGGCCACCGCGTCGGCCGCCCGACGCTGCAGGAGCAGGCAGGCGGCAGGCAGCGGGCGACTCATTCGGCGTCTCCTTCACGATGCCGGCGCGTCGGCGCCGGCCGGACGTCCCGAGCATAGCAGAGGCCGGACGGCCGAAGCCGCCGGGGAGCGACGACCGCAGGCCGGGGCCGGCGAGGCGCGGCGCCCGCCTCCAGGAGCCTGCGGCCGCGACGCGGCCGGCCGGAGGCGAGGGCTACTCCGTCGCCTCGCCCGGGCCCACGATCCTGTCGCGCTCCGCGGCCGGGATCTCCAGCAGATACCTGTACGCAAGCCCGCCGATCACGCCTCCGATGGTCGGGAAGACGATGAACACCCAGAGCTGCGCCAACGCCCAACCACCGACGAAGAGGGCCGGAGCGAGCGACCGCGCGGGGTTCACCGACGTGTTGGTCACGGGGATGCCGATGAGGTGGATCAGCGCGAGAGTCAGGCCGATCGCCAGCGGCGCCAGTCCCGCCGGGGCGCGCCGGTCCGTCACTCCATGGATGACGAGCAGGAAGGCGAACGTGAGCACCAGCTCGACGACGATCGCCGCGGCGAGCGAGTAGCCGGCCGGCGAATGCTCCCCGTAGCCGTTGGCGGCGAACCCATCGGCGAGGCTGAAGCCGGCCCTGCCGGAGGCGATCGCATAGAGCACGGCCGAGGCGCAGATGCCGCCGACCACCTGGGCGACGATGTACGCCGCCACCTTGGCCCCCGGAAACCGCCCGCCCGCCCACAGACCCACCGTGACCGCCGGGTTGAAGTGCCCGCCGGAGATGTGGCCGACGGCGTAGGCCATCGTCACCACGGTGAGGCCGAAGGCGAGCGCGACACCCAACCAGCCGATGCCCTTGTCGCCCACGGAGGCCGCGAGGACCGCGGCGCCCGTACCCCCGAAGACCAGCCAGAACGTGCCGAAGAACTCGGCGACCGCCGCCTTGCGTGTATGTGCATCCATCTGTCCCGCCCTCATCATCCGGACTGCCGACGTCCGCCGCCACCTACCCGCTCCCCGGCGCTCGCACACCCCCGACACGAGAAAGGCGCCCTTGCGGGCGCCCCGGCGGGACTTGGTAGCGGGGGCAGGATTCGAACCTGCGACCTTCGGGTTATGAGCCCGACGAGCTACCGGACTGCTCCACCCCGCGACGTTGGAGCAGTGATTGTACACGCCGACGCGCGCGATTGTAAAGCGCCGCCAGGGGATGGCGTCGAGAAGGGCGTAAAGAGGACCGCCCTCGTTCCGATACACTGATGAGACGATGCTCGCCCCCCGGACGACACGCAGAAGGTCCCGACCGCGCACCGCGGCGCTGGCCACGGCGGCGCTCCTGCTCGCCTGGCTCACGCTCCTCGGCGTCACACCCTGCCCGGACGCCCTCGCCTCACCCACCGTGGAGGACCTCGAGGCGCAGGCGCGCGGCGTCCGCCGCGAGGTCGCCCGCCTCGACCGCCGGGCCGCCGCGCTGACCGAGCGGTACAACGCGGCACGCAGCGCCCTCGACGACCTCAACGTCCGCCTGCAGGAGGCGCGCCGCGACCTGGACCGTGCCCAGTCGGAACTGGACGCGGCTCAGGAACTGCGCGGCGCGCGGCTGTCGGCGATGTACAAGAGCGACGGCCTCAGCGTCCTCGACGTCCTGTTCAACCTCGGTGACATCGGAGAGGCGGACACGCAGTTGGGCTACTTCCGCTCCATCGACGCGGCGGACCAGCAGACGGTGACGCGCATCGCGGCCATGGAGGACGATATCCGCGCGCTCACCCGGCAGATCGACGCCGACCGCGCAGATGCGCTCGAGAAGGAGATGGACCTCCGCGAGCGGCAGGCGGCGATCGAGGACGAGCTGGCCGCGCGCCGGCGCCTGCTCGCCGATCTCGACGTCCGCGTCAAGAAGCTCCTCGCGCAGCAGGCCAGACTCGAGAGGGCAGAGGCGAAGCGGCTGGCCGAAGCGGCGGGGATGGACCTCGCCACCATCCACGGCACGCCGGCCCAGATAGCCGTGGTCAGGGAGACGATGAAATACCTCGGCATCCCTTACGTGTGGGCCGGGGCGACACCCTCGGGCGGCTTCGACTGCTCGGGTCTCGTCCTCTACGTGTACGCCAAGTTCGGCGTGCGCTTCCCGCACGGGGCGACGATGCAGGCCCATATGGGCACTCCCGTACCCCTCTCCCGGGCCCAGCCGGCCGACCTCGTCTTCTTCGGCAGCCCCTCCTTCTACCACCACGTGGGCATCTACATCGGCAACGGCCTGTTCATCGAGGCGCCGCACACCGGCGACGTCGTCAAGGTCAGCCGCCTGGCCGGCAGGGGATGCTCCCTGATCTGCCGCTACCCCATCCGGCTGGGCTGACGCCGCCTGCGACGGCGCCCGCGCGGACGCGGGTCCGCTCAGGCGGTCTCCCGTCGCTATCGCCGACGGGCGCGACGCGATAGACTGCCGCCATGCCGTGGTATGTGCTTCTCATCATCGCCCTCGCCAGCGTCGGCCTGGTGCTGGCCATGCTCGCCTGGCTCGGAGTCAGGGCGTGGCGACTGCTCAAGCACGGCATCGCCGTGTCGCGGCGCATCGCGCCCCTCGCCGACCACCTGCAGTCCCGGGCGGACGAGGCCGCCACGACGGCGGAGCACCTCGCCGTCAGTGCGGGGCGGCTCGACGCGAACATCGTCCGCATGCAGGTGGCGCTGGAGCGGCTGCGGGTCGTCGGACAGGCGCTCGACGACGCCGTGCGTCCGTACAGGCGCATCGCCGACTGGCTCGGCGGCGAGCGCGAATGGAGCGACCAGAGCATCTAGTCTAGGCGGGCACGCGACGGGGCGCCGCGGCATCGCCGCGGCGCCCCGTCGCCGTCGCCCCTCAGTTCACTGCTCGAGCGGCGGCAGCTCCCCCCAGCCGCGGAGCTTGTAGTACTCGCCGAGCATGTAGGCCAGCTCGTCGTGCGGGAGAGTGAGCGCCTCCTCGTCCTCCATGGGCTTCTCGGTGACCCACTCCGGCAGCGTCTCGCTCTCACGCCCGATGCCCCGCGCGGCGTTGAAGTCGTGCGTCATCGTGACGATACGGTTGGCGATGCGATGCAGGTCGTCCTCGGTGTAGTCGGTGCCGACGGCGGCGTTGACCACCGCCGTGATGTACGGCCACTGCACGAGGTCGCGGTAGAAACGGCAGTAGATCAGCGTGTCCATGATGGTGAGCCGGTCTTCCCAGTCGACGTAGATCGGCGCCTTGTCGGTGATCTCGCCGTACGTGGTGAGGCCCATGAGCTCAGGCTTGTACATGGTGGCGCGCAGGTGGCAGGCGCCGCGCGCGGTCGTCACGAACCCGAGACCCATGCCCTTCATCTTGCGCGGCTCGTATCCGGGCGGAGCCATACCCTTGGCGTGCACCACCACATCCTGGAGACCGAACTCCTCGGCGACCGCCAGCACGCCCTCGGCGAACAGGTCGCCCACACCCTGGCGCAGACAGATCTTCTCGAGGAAGGCGCCGACGCCGTCCGGGTCGTTCCAGGTGAGCTTCTCGTCGATGAGACCACGCTCGGCGCACTCGATGCCGAGAGCGACGAGGTTGCCGCCGTCCATGGTGTCGACGCCGAGGCGGTCGCAGAGGTCGTTCAGCCACATGATCTCGGCGAGGTCGTCGATCTCGCAGAGGCCTCCGAACACGTAGGCGGTCTCGTACTCGGGGCCGTCGACCACGAGGCCCTTGTGGCGTCCCTCGAGGACGGTGTTGCGCTTGACGCAGCGCATCGCACACGGCGGGCAGGCCTGGTTGACGGTGCCGTGCTCGGCGAGCATGGTCTCGACGGTGAGGCGCTCGAAGTTCTCGAGCGTCCCCTTGCGCCAGTAGCGTGTGGGGAACGCATTGACGCTGTTCATGATGCGCACCATGTTCATCGTGCCGCCACGCTGATACGCGGCGACGCCGGGGTCGTCCTTGGCGCGGTCGACGATGTCGCGGACCAGGGCCTTGAAATCGTCCGGCCGCGCCACCTCCACCTTGCGGTCGCCGTGCCAGACGATGCCCTTGAGGTTCTTGGAGCCGAACACGGCGCCCGGCCCGCCGCGCCCGAGCTGGTGCCAGTAGTCGTTGTTGACGCAGGCGAACCTGACGAGCCTCTCGCCGGCCGGTCCGATGACGCAGGCCCGCGCCTTCTTGTGGTCTGTGCGGGCCAGGATCTCATCCTCGGCTTTGAAGGCGTCCAGCCCCCACAGGTCGGAGGCGTCGTGGACCCGCGCGCCCTCCTCGCTGACCTCCAGATAGACGGGGGAGTCGGCTCTGCCCTCGACGATGACCACTTTGTACCCGGTCTTGGCGAACTGCGGCGTGAGGTTGCCGCCCGAGTAGCATTCACCGTACCCGCCGGTGAGCGGCGAGGCGAAGTACACGGCGTACCGGTTGCCGCCCAGCATCGTCGTGCCGCCGATGGGGCCCGCCGTGAAGATCAGCTTGTTCTGGGGACTCAGCGGATCGGCCTCGGGGCCGACCTCCTGCATCAGGTAGTGCGTGCCGATCCCCTTGCCCCCGATGAGCTCCGTGATGAGCTCCGGGGGGATGGTCTCCTCGGATGTGGTTCGGTCGGTGAGATCGATGCGCAGCAGGTCGCCCATTCGTGCTCCTTCTCGCCGTTGACCGGCGTCCGGTTCCCCGTCGCGACGCCGTGGTCCGCCGGTCCCCGTGGCCCCCGGTCGAGGGGAGGACCGGCCCGTGCCGCTGACGCAAGGGTCGCGCCCGGCCCTGCAGCCGGACGCGACCCTATTCTGGCATGCGAGCGAGCGCTGTGAGAACCGCCCAACGGCAGTCGAGTGCGGCGTCTAACGCGACATACCGTCCAATCAGCCCTCGGCGGCGCTCTCGAGCCCCACGATCAGGCGCTCGACGGTGTCCTTGGCGTCGCCGAACAGCAGCAGCGCCTTGGGGTCCTCGTAGAGCGGGTTGTCGACGCCCGAGTAGCCGGGCTTCTCGTCGAGGTTGGCGACGATCACGGCGCCGGCCTCGTGGGCGCGCAGGATCGGCATGCCGCTGATCGGCGTGCCCTCGGTGCGGATGGCGGCCGGGTTGACCACGTCGCAGGCGCCGACCACGAGCACCGCGTCGGTGGCGGCGAAGTCGTCGTTGATGTCCTTCATCTCGAAGAGCTTCTCGTACTCGACCTCGGCCTCGGCGAGCAGCACGTGCATGTGGCCGGGCATGCGTCCGGCCACGGGGTGCACGGCGAAGCGCACCCGCTTGCCGCGCCGCTCGAGCAGGTCGGCGAGGCGGGCGACCTCGGGGGCGGCGTGCGCCTGGGCCATGCCGTAGCCGGGCACGATGATCACGCTCTCGGCCGCGGCCAGGGCGGCCAGGGAGCGGCTCTGGGGGTCGTCGGCGGCGGGGGCGGCGGGAGCGGCCTCGGCGGCGCTCGGCCACTCGATCTTCCCGCCGCCACCCCGGGTCTTCATCGTGCCGGTGAGCACGTTGAGCAGGCTGCGGTTCATGCTCGTGCACATGACCCACGTCAGGATGGAGCCCGACGAGGTGACGGTGGCGCCGGCGGCGATGAGCAGCGTGTTCTGGATGGTCACGCCGACGATCGCTGCCGCGAGGCCGGACAGGGTGTTCAGGAACGAGATGATCACCGGCATGTCGGCTCCGCCGATGCGGATCGCGAAGACGACGCCCAGGTACAGGGACGCGGCGATCAGGGCGAGCAGGAACGCCTGCTGAGCGGCGCCGCCGGTGAGGGCGGCGCCCGCGATCAGCGCCATGATCACGCCGAGGACGAGCAGGAGGATGAGGTTGTGCCGCTTGTAGAAGGTGGGCTGCTGCTTGAGGACATTGGAGAGCCTGCCCGCGGCCACCAGGCTGCCGGAGAGCGTGACCGCCCCGACCACGACCCCCGCGTACCCCGACACGATGCTGACCGTGCTGAGCTCCGACGAGGCGCGGGTGAGCTCCACGAACGACACGAGCATCGACGCCAGGCCGCCCATCCCGTTCTGCAACGCGACCATCGCCGGGATCTGGATCATGTTGACGCGCTCCGACACGACCCAGCCGATCGCTGCGCCGATCGCGAACGCCGGACCGACGACCCACCACGCGCGCACGTCGTTGGAGACGAGCACGAAGACGATCGCGAACGCCATGGCGACGGCGCCCAGATAGTTGCCGCGGCGCGCCCCGACAGGCGCGCGGAACTGGGCGATGCCGATGATCAGGACGGCGACGATCGCCAGCTCGATGATGATCCTCTGCAGCGTGCTTACCTCAATCATGCTCTTCGCTCCCGGCGTAACAGATGTCGACGTGAGTAACGCCTCGGCGCCGGCTCGAACCCGGGCTCCGAGGGCCTTCAGCGGGGACTGCTCAGCGCTTGAACATCCTCAGCATGCGGGCCGTGATCGCGAACCCGCCCACGAGGTTGAACCCCGCGGCGATGAGCGCGACCGCCCCGAACGCGAGCGCGAGGGGGGAGAGGGACGGCTCCGTGAACAGCAGGAGGGCGCCGAGGATGGTGACCGCCGAGAGGGCGTTGGTCATCGACATGAGCGGCGTGTGCAGCCGCTGCGGGACCTTGAGGATGAGGGCCGTGCCGATGCCGGCGGACGCCGCCAGCACCAGGGCCATGATGATGACGCTCTGGACGTCCTTGCTCACGACGCCGCCCCCTCAGAGCTCACGCCCATGGCCTGCAGGGTGCCCTTGTGGACGATCTCGCCGCCCCTGGTGACCAGCGTGCTCTGCACGATGTCGTCGTCCCAGTCCGGCGCGTCGAGACCGTTCTTGAAGAGGTTCTTGACGTACTCGAGCATGTTCTTGCCGTACAGCCAGCTGGCCACGACCGGCATCGACCCGGGGATGTTGGCGATCGCCGAGACGAGCACGCCGTCGACGTAGACCTCCTTGCCGGCCTGCGTACAGGCGCAGTTGCCGCCCTGGTCGACGGACACGTCGATGATGACGGAGCCCGGCCTCATGCCGGCGACCATCTCCTCGGTGATCAGCACCGGGGCCACCTCGCCGGGGACCAGGGCGCTGAGGATGATGAGGTCGGAGTCGACGGCCACGGGCTTGAGGGCCTCGCGCTCCTTCTCGAGCCATTCCTGCGGCAGGGAGCGCGCGTACCCGCCCTCGGCCATGGCGATCTCCGGCGGCACCTCGAAGCCCGCGATCTTGGCGCCGAGGCTGTCGGCCTCGGTGCGCGCGGCCTCGCGGATGTCGAGCGCCCTGACGACGCCGCCGAGACGCTTGGCGGTCGCCACGGCCTGCAGACCGACCACCCCGGTGCCGATGATGAGGCAGTTGCGCGGCCTGGTGACTCCGATGGCGGTACCGATCATGGGGATGAACTCGGGCAGGCGGTGCGCGCCCATGATGACCGACTTGTAGCCGGTGATGGTCGACATCGACGTCAGGGCGTCCATGGTCTGCGCCCGGGAGATGCGCGGGATGCCGTCCATGGTGAGTGCGGTGACCTTACGCTCCGCCAGCGTACGCACGAAGCCGTGGTTCGACGGGTTGGCCGGGTGGAGGAAGGTGATCAGGATCTTGCCCTCCGACATGAGCTCGGCCTCGTGCTTGCCGAGCGCCGTGTTGGGCTCCGGCTGCTTCACCTTGAGGATGATGTCGGCCCGGTCCCAGAGGTCCGCGACGTCCGCGACGATCGACGCGCCGGCGGCCTTGTAGTCGTCGTCCGACTGGAACGCGGCGGCGCCGGCGTTGGTCTCGACGAGGACCTCGAAGCCCATCTTGACGTACTCGGCTACCTCGCTCGGCAGGGCGGCGACGCGACCTTCGTTCTCGAGGATCTCCTTGGGGATACCGACGACCATTGTTCCTCCTCGCTGCTTGTCCACTCGGGTTGCCGAGCAACGGCGACTACCTCACGGACGCAGTCTACAACAGAAGAACGCCCAGAAAAGCCCAAAACACAAAAAAAGCGCCCATTACTGAACGGCGCGGAGAGCGACGCCTGGACCATACCAGTCGCCTGCGGTATCGTTGGCGCCGACCCGCGAACGGGAACGGGACATGACGGACTCGAGGGGCGTCGAGGAGCGCGTCGCACACATCGCCGCTCCGCTGGGCGGAACGATCGGGGTGGCGGCGCGCAATCTGGCCAGCGGCGTGGAGGTCCACATCGCCGCCGATGAGCCCTACCCTCTGGCGAGCTGCTTCAAGGTCGCCGTGATGGTGGAAGTCATGCGCCGCGTCGACGCCGGGACCGTGCGCCTGGACCAGCGGCTCACCCTCACCGAAGCGGACAAGAGCCCGGGGGGCACGCTGATCCACTGTCACGAGGGGCTGCGCCCCACGGTGCGCGACCTCCTGTTCCTCATGATCACCCTGAGCGACAACACCGCCGCCGACATGCTCTGGCGTCTCGTCGGCCTGGACTCGGTGAACGAGACGATGGGGGCTCTCGGGCTCTCGTCGATCGACTGTTTCATGCCGAGCCGCGAGTACTTCCTCATCGGCTGCGGCGCCGGCGACGAGTGGGCGGGCCTCGCCGCACCCGATATCGTTGCACGCTGGCGCGAACTCGAGGCGGGCGGCGACGGTGCGGCGGCGCTCCGACGCCTGCTCGACGAGAACGCGCGTCTCGGCGGCGCGTCGTTCCGGCGTCTCTACGAACGCCGCTGGGGGCGCGACGAATCGGTCGACTACGAGGAGGCCTTCATCGTCGACCAGGCGCTGGACAACCGTGGCTCCCCACGCGACATGGCGGACCTGCTGGCGACGATCGCCCAGGGCCGCTGCGCCTCAGGTCCGTCGTGCCGGCTGATGCTCGAAGTGCTGGCCCAGCAGGAGTGGCGTGAGAGGATCCCGGCCGGACTGCCCGCCGGGCTGCTGGTGGCGAACAAGACCGGCAGCGTCGCCGGCACGAGCAACGACGCCGCGATCGTGGTCACGCCGAACGGGGTACCGATGGTCATGGTCATCTTCTGGAAAGAGCTGGACCGTGAGGCGACGAGACGCGCGGACGCCGCCATCGCGGCTGTCGCCGGCGTGCTCTACGACCATCTGGGCGGGCCGGCATGAAGGTCGCCGGCGCGCGGGTCCTCGTGGTCGGCGGCGTGCACCGTCTCGGCGGCGAGATCGCGACCGACCTCGCGGCGCACGACGCGGCGCTCGCCGTCTCCAGCCGCACGCACGACCGCGCGATGGAGGACCGGGTGGCGGCGCTGCTGGCCGCGGGGGCGCCGGCGGCCCACGGCGTGGCGGGCGACGCGAGCTGCGCCGAGGGCGCCGCCGCGATCGTCGCTCGTGCCACCCAGGCCCTCGGCGGCCTCGACGCCCTGGTCTACGCGGCCAGCGGTCCGTTCATCCCGCGGCCGCCGCAGGAGATCGACGAGGCGGCGTGGGACGCCTCGCTCGACACGATCGCGAAGGGGTTCTTCTTCAGCGCCTGCGCCGCACGTCGTCACCTGGCGCCGGGCGGAGTGATCGTCGCCATCACCGACTACCTGGGCCTGCAGCCGTGGGCGACCTTCGCCGCCCACGGCGCTGCCAAGGCGGCCCAGATCCATCTGGTGAAGATACTCGCCCGCGCGTGGGCGCCGGAGTCGGTGCGCGTGTGCGGCGTGGCCCCCGGTCCGGTGGACCTGGCGGACGACCCCCACCGGGAGGCCACTCTGCGCGCGGCCGCCAGAGTGGCCAGCGAGCGACTGGTCGCGCCCGCCCACATCGGAGCGGCGGTGCGTTTCTGCCTCGAGAACGACGCTCTCACCGGGGCCAGCATCGCCGTCGACAACGGCGCCCTCGTCACGTCGTGAGGCGGGAGTCGCCCGCCCCCGGGCCGACCGGGCGACGCTCGGGGGTCGCTCAGGCCGTCGTCTGCTTGCCCTTCCTGGACTGGTCGATCAGCTCCCTCGCCTTGAGCGCCAGCCAGAACTCCATCCGGTCCTGCGAGCTGCCCAGGTCGCGGCCGGTGATCTCCTCCACACGCTTCATGCGGTATCGCAGCGTGTGGCGGTGGACGAACAGCTTCTCGGCCGCGTCGCCCCAGTGGCCGTTGGCCTCCAGGAAGCTGGCGAGGCTCTTGACGAGGTCGCTCGAGTTCTGCGCGTCGTAGTCGCGGAGCCTGCCCAGCACGCTGTCGTAGAAGACCTCCAGCGAGAGCGTGTCCTGCAGCCCGAGCAGCAGGCCGTAAGAGCCGAGGTCGTCGAAGCTGGCGATGACGGCGCGCTCGTCCTTGAGCCTGCGGATCCTGATCGCGTAACTGGCCTCGTAGTAGCTCTGGCGCAGGTCGGTGAGCTGGCGGTGCGGGCGGCCGATGCCGATGGAGACGCTGATCTCGGGCAGCATCTCGGCGACCACGCCCTGCAGCTCACCGGCCAGGCGGATGACCTCGGCCGCGTCCGCCTCGCCCGGCTGCACCAGCACGACGACGGAGTCGCTGCGTGAGGCGCTGATGCTGAGTACGTCGCGTCTGGCCATGAACTCGTCGACGGTCCAGTGCAGACGCTCCTTGACGTCGAGCGCGGCGGCCTCGCCACGCTCGCCGACCTCGCCCTCTCCCTCGTCGATGTCGACGAGGACGATGAGATGAGCGAGTTGCGCGTCGAGGCCGAAGAAGGCGAGCCGCCGGGCGATCTCCTCCTCGTACAGGTCGCTGGCGATGAGCTCGTCGAAGAAGTCGCCCGCGAGCCGCTTCTCCGTCTCGGCGACGGCCTTCTTCTTGACCAGTTCGAGCGCCGTCACCGTGACGACGTTGTGCAGGATGATCCGGTCGTACTCGCTGAAGTCGCCGCTGTCCTTGACCACGGCGAGGAAGGCGCCGATGCGGTGCGAGGCCACGACCGGGTACACCTGTACGCTCGACCCCGCGCCATCCATGCTGAGTGCGAAGTTCTGGCGGTCGGCGCGACGGTCGCCGATCATGCGCCAGAGGTCGGCGACCGTGTCCGCGCCCAGGCGGCGGCGGTACGCCGCCTCGCAGAGCACGACGCCGTGGAAGTCGAACAGGACGGCGGAACAGCCGACGAGCGCCGCGAGCGTCGAGAGGATGGCCTCCAGGCCCTTCTCCTCGAGCACGATCTTGGTGAGCTTCTCGTGCACGGCGAGGCTGCGCTGCAACAGGGAGTACTGCTCGTTGACGATCTTGGACGCGACCGCCTCGCTGATGGCGAGGAACGGGACGTGGTACGGGACCTCGAACAGCGGGAAGCCGTACTCTTCGGCGACGCGCACCAGCGCCGCCGGCACCTTGTCGAAGCTGAAGCCGGTGCCGAACCCGAGGCCGGAGATGTTGTGGTCGATGAGCCGCTTGATCTGCTCGACCTGGTCCGCCTCGTCGCCGGCGAAACTGTAGCCGGTGGTGAGGAGCAGTTCGCCGCCCTTGAGCCACTTGGTGGGGTCGGGCACCTCGCTGATGTGCACCCAGCGGACGGGGTTGCTGACGGAGGCCTTGCCGGCCAGCAGCCGAAGATCGAGCTCAGGGATCTCGAGGATGTCCTGGACGGTGATCATCGATCGCCGTATTCTACACGGCGTCCTCGTACAATGCGAGGGGACGAGCCTGCAGCGGCGCTCTCTGTTTAGACGTTTTGGCGCGCCCGCCGGGGGCGCGTCAGGATCCTGCCCGGCAATTCGCCGGTGTGCTCGCCATCCTCCAGCACCGGTACGCCGTTCACCACCACCCAGTCGATGCCCTCGGGCGACGCGTGCGGCACGTTGTCGAAGGGGAAGGTGTGCGGCCACAGATTGGTCGCGCGGTCTCGCACGCGATCCAGGTCGAAGACGACCAGGTCGGCCTTGAGGCCCGGCCGGACCACGCCGCGGTCGAAAAGACGGAAGCGCTGCGCCGGGAAGGAGGTCATCTTGCGCACGGCCTCCTCCAGGCGCAGCACCGGCTCGTCGCGCACGTAGCGCTCCAGCACGCCCGGGTACTCCCCGTAGGCGCACGGCCAGTAGACGGAGGGGTCGGGACTCTGCTCCGGGGGCGCCATCACGAGCCCGTCCGACG
>JAAYBE010000172.1 GCA_012719015.1 Actinomycetota bacterium | reverse complement strand
GGCGCCGTCGCGCGGCCGGGACGAGAAGAGGGCGGGCGCCGTGCCGGCCGCCCGCCCTCTTCGAGCGCTCGTCTCCGGGTCGGGACTACTGCTTGTTGGCCTTGAGGTCCTCGACCACGGTGGGATCGGCCAGCGTGGAGGTGTCGCCCAGCCGGTCGAACTCGCCTTCGGCGATCTTGCGCAGGATACGACGCATGATCTTGCCCGAGCGGGTCTTGGGCAGGCCGGTGGCGGCGAACTGCATCTTGTCGGGCGTGGCGATGGGGCCCACGACCTTGCGCACGTGCACGACCAGTGACTTCTTGAGGTCGTCGCTCGGCTCCACTCCCTCGTTGAGCACGACGTAGGCGTAGATGCCGGTACCCTTGATCTCGTGCGGGTACCCGACCACGGCCGCCTCGGCGACCTGCGGGGCGCTGACGAGCGCGCCCTCGACATCTGAGGTGCCGATGCGATGGCCGGAGACGTTGAGCACGTCGTCGATGCGGCCCTTGAGCCAGTGGTCGCCGTCGGCGTCGATGGCGCAGCCGTCGCCGGTGGTGAAGTAGCCCTTGAACATCGAGAAGTAGACGTCCTTGAAGCGCTTGCCGCCCTCGTCGCCCCAGGTGCCGCGGATCATGCCGGGCCACGGGGCGGTGATGACGAGATGGCCGTCCTCGCCGACGCCGGCGGGCTCGCCCTTGTCGGTGAGTACGGCGGTCTGCACGCCGAAGAACGGCCGGTTGGCGGAGCCCGGCTTGAGCGTCATGGCGCCGGCCAGCGGGGTGATCATGTGCCCGCCGGTCTCGGTCTGCCACCACGTGTCCACCAGCGGGATGCGGCTCTTGCCGACCTTCTCGTAGTACCACAGCCAGCTGCGGGGGTCGATGGGCTCGCCCACGGAGGCCATGATGCGCAGGCTCTCCATGGGGTGCTTCATCGGCCACTCGTCGCCCTGGCCGATGAGGCTGCGGATGACGGTCGGCGCGGTGTAGATCGTGGTGGCCTTGTGCTTCTCGACCACCTGCCAGTAGCGGTCCGGCTCCGGGTAGGTCGGCAGGCCCTCGAAGAGGATGCTGCTCGCGCCCAGGCTCAGCGGGCCGTACACGATGTAGCTGTGGCCCGTGATCCAGCCGATATCGGCGGTGCAGAAGTGGACGTCGTCGTCGTGCAGGTTGAAGACGTACTTGGTGGTGTCGTGCGCGTAGAGCAGGAAGCCGCCGGTGCTGTGGATCACGCCCTTGGGCGTGCCCGTGGACCCGGAGGTGTAGAGGATGAACAGCGGATGCTCCGCGTCGACCGGTACGCACTCGCACTCGGTGGTGATGTCGGGCGCGGCCATCTCGTCGTGGTACCAGACGTCGCGGCCCTCCTTCATCGGCACGTCGCCGTCCACGCGCCTGATGACGATGACCTTCTCCACCGGCGTCTCGCCCTCGATGGCGATGTCGGCGTTGGTCTTGGAGGGGGTGGTCTTGACGCCGCGGTGACCCTTGTCGGCGCAGACGAGGATCTTGGCGCCGCTGTTGTCGATGCGCGCCTTGAGGGCCTCGGCGCTGAAGCCGCCGAAGACCATCATGTGGATGGCGCCGATGCGGGCGCAGGCGAGCATGACCACCGGCAACTCGGCGATCATGGGCAGGTACATGGCGACGCGGTCGCCCTTCTTGACGCCGTGCTTCTTGAGCACGTTGGCGAACCTGCTCACCTCGTCCTTGAGCTCCGCGTATGTGAAGGTCCTGGTGTCGCCGGGGTCGCCCTCGAAGATGATGGCGGGCTTGTCGCCCTTGCCGGCCTCGACGTGGCGGTCGATGCAGTTGTACGCGACGTTGAGCTCGCCGCCCTCGAACCACTTGATGTACGGGTTCGGGTCGAAGCTCCAGTCGAGGACCTTGTCCCACTTCTTCGTCCAGACGAGGGCGTCCTCGGCGCGCTCGGCCCAGTACCCCTCAGGGTCCTCGATCGACCGCTTGTAGTCCGTCTCGTACTGCTCGAGCGACGAGTAGTAGGCGTTCTTCTGGAACTCGGGCGACGGTGGGAAAAGCCTGGGGTCGTCAGCCACCCTGTTCACCTCCCATGGACCTTCTCAGTGGTCCGCTTGCTGGACGGGTCTTCTTGCGCGGCGACTCGACCGACCCGCGCGAGAGGTTCGCCCCCGAGCTACGGGCACATCCGGACGACCGTGCCGGAGCGACCGGCGAGGAGTGCGCGAGCGCAGGTCCCCCACGGCGTCCCTCCGGTCCGGATCGCGCCGACCACGCGCCGGCGATGCGCGCCTCGCTCTTCGGGCTAGGCCAATCGGCAACGCTACTGATGCGCGGGGCGAAAAGCAAGTGGCGCGCCGCCGGTTCATCGGGATGGATGAAGACTGCCTGCGCGGGTGGCACTGGCGGCGGGTGGTGGGCGATGTTGGATTTGAACCAACGACCTCCCGCGTGTGAGGCGGGCGCTCTCCCACTGAGCTAATCGCCCACGGGCTCGGGGGCGCTCGGCGCCCGCGGGGAGCAGAGGATACCACAGCGTGTGGATGGGGGAAAACGAAGGCATGGACGTGCTGGAGCGCATCAGGCGCGGCTATCGGGCCGTGGGCCCGGGGGCGCCACGCGACGTGCTCGCCATGTTCCATCAGGAGCAGGCCGACGCGCCGGAGTGGGTCGTGGATGACTACGTCCGCGTCGTGCCGGCGTGCGCGGTCGTCGCCATGGACCTGTTCGCCCGCGCCCTCCCGTCGCATTGGGAGGTCATCGGCGTGGATCTCCGGCAGTGGACCTTCTCCACCCGTCGCGGCAGGCTCGTGGCGGCGGGGCGCTTCCGCACCCGGCCGCGCGGCGCCTGGGAGGTCGTCCCGCTGCCCTTCATCCACATCTGGAGCGTCGGCGGGGCGGACGATGTCCGCGGCGTGCTCGACTACCTGGCCGGCATCGAGGTCAAGCGAAGGAGCGACGTGCCGTCGCACCGTGGATGGGGGCTGCGACGGCGGGTCGCGTAGCGGCCCTGCGCCGCCGGCGAAGAGGTCGGCGCCTCGCCGCTCAGAGCACGAGCCCGTCGCCCTGGGTGGAGAGGAGTCGGCGGCGTTCTCTCCAGTCAGGCATCGCCGCGCCGACGCGCTCCCAGAACGCGGGACCGTGGCCGGGTTCGTGGAGATGCGTCAACTCGTGGACGACCACATAGTCGACGAGGTCCGGCGCGCGGGTCACGAGGTGCCGGTGGAACGTCACGGTCCGCGTGCCGGGGTGGCAGATCCCCCAGCGCCGTCTTCCGAGGTCGCGTACCACCACGGCGGCGGGTTCGGCGCCGACCAGAGGTGCGAAACGAGCCACCGCGGCGTCGACGTACTCCCGCGCCCTGGCGTCGTACCAGGCGAGCACCGCCGGGCGGCCGCCGGCGCCCAGGGCGCGGTCGACCTCGAGCATGCCCGCCCGCAGCGTGACGGGCTCCGCCGGACGGTCGACGAGCACCAGCGGGTGGTCGGCGCCGAGGTAGGGGAAGACCTCGCCGGGCGCCACGCTCCGCGGCTCGGGCGGCGGACCCAGCGCGGCGAGGTCCGCGAGCTTGCGGCGCACCCACGGAAGCTTCGCGCGGAGGATCCGCTTCAGCGCAGGCGTCGACATCCCGAGCGGCGCCGCGGCCACCAGCGCGCCGTCGCGCCTCACCGTGATGCCCACCGTCCGCCGCCGGGCGCTGCGGCGCACGGCGAACCGGAGGTCCTCCACGGCGAGGGGAT
>JAAYBE010000171.1 GCA_012719015.1 Actinomycetota bacterium | reverse complement strand
CGGGCCGGTGACCACCGCAGGATCAGCGTCGTACCCGACGACGGCGACGTGCTCGATTGGGGGGTGCTGGTCCCGCTCAGCTTCCTGCACTGCCGGAGTATCGTCAGCCTCTCGGTGGTCGGACCGTACGCCGCCCATCGCGCCCTCGGCCAGTTGGTCCGGCGCTGTGCGGAGGAGCTCGCTCGAGACACGCTGTTCCTGGCGTCCGGCGATCTCTCCCACGCCCTCATCCACGGAGCGCCGGCGCCCTACGACCCGCGCGGCAAGCTGTTCGACGACGAGGTCGTGGAGCTGCTCCGCGTGGGCGACTTCCCGGGCCTCATGCGGATCGACCCTGTACTGCTGAGCGGAGCAGCCGAATGTGGCCTGCGCAGCTTCGTCGCACTCGGCGGCTTCCTCGGCGACGATGCTACCGTCGACCCGGAGGTCCTCAGTTACGAGGGGCCTTACGGGGTCGGCTACCTCGTCGCCCGCTTCGGCCCGCGGCCGGCGCCGGCGGACGCGCAGGCATGACGGCGCCCGCCGAAGAGCCCTCCGGCCCGGCCGACTACGCCCTGAGCTGTGTGGCGGCGTGCGTGACCGGCGAACCTGCGCCGCGACCGCCCGCCGACCTCTCCTGCGCACCTCCGGCCGGTTGTTTCGTCACCCTCAAGAAGCGGGGTGACCTGCGCGGCTGCATCGGCACGCTCGAGCCCTGCGAGGCCTCGCTTGGTGCGGAGATCGCCCGGAACGCACGTTCCTCGGCGCTGCGTGATCCCCGTTTCGCCCCAGTGGCGCGGGACGAGCTCGCCGCGCTCACCTGCTCCGTCGACGTCCTCGGTCCCAGCGAGCCTTGCGCGCTGAGCGACCTCGATCCTGCGGTCTACGGAGTGATCGTGGAGGCGGGGGCGCGGCGCGGCGTGCTCCTGCCTGCTCTGGCGGGCGTCCAGACCGTCAGCGACCAGGTCGACATCGCCCGGCAGAAGGCGGGCATCCCGCCGGGAGGAAGCTACGAGCTGCGGCGCTTCCGGGTCATCCGCTATCGCCAGGGCGATCGCCTCGAGGCCGAGGGGAAGCAGGCGTACGGAGCGGGTGTGGATGGCTGAGGCCCCACCGGTGGTCGCGCTCTTCGGTGCGACCGCCCTGGGAAAGAGCGACGTGGCGCTCGAGCTCGCCGGACTGCTGGGCGCGGACATCCTGGTCGCCGACTCCATGCAGGCCTACGCAGGACTGCCGATCCTGACCAATCAGCCCGGGGCCGAGGCGCGTTCCCAGACCCGGTACCACCTCGTGGCGTGGGCCACGCCGCAGGAGGAGGTGAGCGTGGCCCGGTTCTCACGACGCGCGCACACCGTGGTCGACGAGCTGCTCGCCGCCGGCACGCCCGTGGTGGTCGAGGGCGGATCCGGCCTGTACCTGCGCGCCGTGCTCGGCGATCTCGGCTTCGGCTCTCCGCCGGACGAGGCGCGTCGGCACGTGCTCGAGGACCTCTGGCGACGCGCGCCCGAGGAGCTCGTCGCCGAGCTGCGCGCGCGGGCGCCGGACGTCGCCGCCCGCATCGACCTGCAGAACGGGCGCAGGGTCATACGTGCGCTCGAGTCGCTGGACGTCCGTCCTGCCCAGACCGACCGACTCTGGAGCGGGGAGGGGAGGCATGCGTACAGGCTCTTCGCCCTCGACCCCGGCCATGACCGTGCGGCGCTCGAGACACGTATCGACCGGCGCGTCGACGACATGCTGGCGAGAGGGGCGCTCGAGGAGGTCGCGGCGGCCCGGGCAGCGGGTCCACTCTCACGCACCGCCGTCCAGGCGATCGGCGTGCGTGAGCTCTGCGCGGTGCTCGACGGCGAGCTCTCGCCGGCCGAGGCGGCGACGCGCATGAAGACGCGCACTCGCGCCCTGGCGCGCCGCCAGCTCACCTGGATGCGCAAGCTGCCGGACGCGGTCCGGATCCCCGTCGCCGGCCGCTCCCCCGAGGCCGTCGCCCGCGACGTGCTCAGCCTCATCGGGTGACCGTGGTAGGATTTCGCTTCCGGCGCAGCGAAGGCCGCCGCCCGCCCCACCGACCCAGGGGGTCATGATCCCGTGCACGACTCACGGCGCGACGACGAGGTCCGGTTCTCCAAGTGGCAGGGCCTCGGCAACCACTACATCCTCCTCCACGAGGAGCAAGTCCCGTTCATGCTCACGCCGGAGCGCGTGCGGCTGCTCTGCGACGGCAACCTCGGCGTCGGATCGGACGGCATCCTGCTCATCGGACCACGGTTGGGCGAGGACCGGTTCGGGCTGCGGATCTTCAACCCCGACGGGAGCGAGGCCGAGATGTGCGGCAACGGCGTGCGCATGGTGGCCCGCAAGCTCAAGATGGAGGGCCTCCTCAACGGCGACACCGTGACCCTGGAGACGCCGGCGGGGCGGATCGTGCCCCGGCTCGGGCCAGGTCACGAGGTGACCGTCGACATGGGCATCGCCCGGTTCGGCGGCGAGAAGCTCGAGGGGTTCGAGGGCGAGTGCGTCGAGGAATCCCTGAACGCCGCCGGCCGCAGCTTCACCTTCACGTTCGTCGACGTCGGCAACCCGCACGCCGTGATCCGGTCCCCATGGCCGCTCGAACTCGTCCCTCTGCATGAGGTGGGCCCCAGGATCGAGACGCACAGGCTCTTCCCCCACAGGGCCAACGTCGAGTTCGTCAAGGTGATCGACGAGCACACCGCCAAGGTGCGCGTCTGGGAACGCGGCGTGGGGGAGACGCGGGCCTGCGGTACCGGCGCCACGGCCACGGCCGTGGCGCTCGTCCGGTCCGGCGTCTGCAGGAGCCCGGTCACCGTGGAGCTCCCGGGCGGCAGGCTCGTCGTGGAGGTCAGGCCTGACTGGCGCGT
>JAAYBE010000022.1 GCA_012719015.1 Actinomycetota bacterium | reverse complement strand
GGCGCATCACGCAGGCGTTGGTGTACACGGCGTGCGAGCCGCCGCCGGGCTGCAGGGTGAACTCGTCCATGCCGCTGATCGACTTGAGGTACTGCCCGGTCGCGTAGACGATCTCGAGCAGGCCCTGCAGCGTGTCCTCGTCCTGCCAGGGATGGAGGTCGGCGGCCTTGTGGCCGCGGATGAGCTCCTCGTGCATCTTGGGCGAGTACTTCATCGTGCAAGTGCCCTCGCTGATGTCGCTGCCGAGGTCCATGCCGAGCGTCATCTGCGCGTAACGCAGGTAGTGGCGCATGACCTGGTACTGGGCCATCTCGGGCAGTTCCGGGGCGGCGGTGCGGGCCATGCCCTCCGGGATGTAGTCCGCCGCCGCACCCACCTCGGCCGTGACGCCGTCTTCGGCGAGCGGCACGAAGATGCCGCGCTCGCCGGGCGTCCCCTGCTCCATGATGAAGGGCTCGTCGTAGCGCGGCGAGCGGTAGTCGCGCAGCACGCCGCCGTCGCGGCGCAGCCTCGCCAGGCGGGCGACCTTCTCCTGCGGGGTCTCGCGGCTCATGCCGTCACCTCCTTGACGGCCGAGACCAACTCGTCGATGTCGGCCTTGTCGTAGTACTCGGTGACGCAGTAGAGCGCGCTCTGGCCGAGCTCGGGGAAGTCGGCGGAGAGGTCCTTGCCGCCGAAGATGCGGTGGCCGAGGAGGGCCTTGTTGACGGTGGCCACGCTCTTGCCGGTGCCGTCGAAGTTCACCACGAACTCCTTGAAGAAGCTCGGCGAGAGCTTCACCTCCACGCCGGGCAGCTCGGCCAGCTTCTTGGCGGCGTAATGCGACCGCGCGATGCACGTCTCGCCCACCTCCCGGAAGCCCTGCGGGCCCATGAGCGCCATGTACACCGCGGCGGCGATCGTCCAGAGGCCGGACGCCGTGCCGACCCAGTCCTTGCCCTGGTCGCGTGAGCCGTAGCTGGTGCGCTCGGCCATGCACTCGCCCACGGCGTACTGACCGGGAGTCGCGGTCTCCATCACCGTGTAGAGCTCGAGCGGGCACTCCTGGGCGAAGACCGGGTCGTCGTCGCGGAACCCGATGAACCCGGAGCAGCCTCCGCCGGCGTGCATGTGCATGCCGAGCGGCTGGATGTCGCCGCAGGCGATGTCGGCGCCGAGAGTACCGGGCGGCGTGAGCACGCCGAGCGTGATGGGGTCGACGCCGGCGATGGCCAGCGCGCCGTGCCGGTGGGCGAGCTCGACGATCTCGGCCCCGTGCGCCTCGATCGTCCCCAGGTACGACGGGTTCTCCCAGTAGACCGCCGCGATGGAGTCGTCGAGTTTGGCGCTCAGATCCTCGAGATCGACCATCCCGGTCTCGCGATCCCATCCGTAGAAGCGGATCTTGGTGCTGTTCGCCATCGCCTCCGGCTGGCAGAGCGTGCGCGCCTCCATGAGGCGCATCGGGCTCATGTGGGCCGGCACGAGGACCTTGTCGCGGCCGGTGATGCGCCGCGCCATGCGGAACGAGCGCCCGGCGACGTCGCCCCAGTCGTAGATGGGGTTGGCCACGCCGTCCAGGTCGAGCAGCTCGCCGAGCATGCTGTTGAACTCGAACCGGGTCAGGTACTTGCCCAGGTCGCTGTAGTCGCCGCCACAGTAGGCGCTCACGAACTCCGCCCGGTTGATGATCTCGTCGACCACCGCCGGCACGTGATGCTGCCAGCATCCGGCGCCGCAGAAGTTCAGGAACTCGACCGAGGAGGTGTTCTTGTCGAGCAGGCCCTGGACGTGTTTGCGCAGTTCGCGTTCGCTGAGGATCGCCGGGGGGATGTCGAGCGTCCCCGTGAAGCGCAGCCGCTCGGGGATCTCGGCGTAGATCTCCTCCACGCTGCCCAGACCGAGCTCGTCGAGCATGGCCCGTTTGGTCTCGGGCACCGAGTTCGGGATGTAGGGATGGATGAAGGGCTTGTCAGCCATGACCGGTGTGACGCTCCTTCCTGTGCGAGGGTGGGGTGACGGACGAGCCGCGTGCGTGCGCGCTCATCCGCGGGGCGGGGACGCGCCACGCGGACCTGCGCGCGGGCTCTGCGCGACCGGTCCGCTCACTCGGCGTACCCATAGCCGGCCGAGGTGCCGAAGTCGATGGAGATGTTGGCGCCGGTGATCGGTGCGGCCGGGGCGGAGGCGAGGAAGAAGACCAGCTCCGCGACCTCCTCGGGCGTGATGAAGCGGGCCTTGTCGCCCTGGGGATAGCCCGTGAGCAGACGCGCGAAGTAGCCCTCCGGGTCGCCGCCTCCGTACGCGTCCGCCTGGTACTGCAGCATCGGCGTCATGATGTCGGCCGGGCAGACCGCGTTGACACGGACGAGGTGCGGCGCCAGTTCGATGCCGAGCGCCTTGGTCAGGAGGCTGACGCCCCCCTTCGACGCCGTGTAGACCGCCGTCTCCGGCGTCCCCACGAGGCCGCAGTCGGAACTCAGGTTGATGATGCATCCTTCGGTCTTCTTGAGCTCCGGGATGGCCCGGCTGCAGGCGAAGAACGTGCCTTTGAGATTGACGTCGACGACCCTGTCCCAGTCGGCCTCCGTCGTCTCCTCGGCCGGGCCCTCGACCCAGAGGCCGGCGCTGTTGACGAGCACATCGATGCGACCCGTCGCCGCCGCCTCCGCGATCAGGTTCTCCACATCGGCGACGCGGCTGACGTCGCAGGTCACGCCGTGGACCTCGCAGACGGCCGCGAGCTCGCCGCAGAGCTCCTCCAGCCGTACTGCGTCGAGATCCCCCAGCACCAGCGTCGCGCCGGCCTCCGAGAACCGTCGCGCGACCGCGGCTCCGACCCCTCCGGCAGCCCCGGTCACGACCACCGTCCTGCTGCTCATGTCACCAGTCATGCGACCCCCCGTGGCGAAGACGTGAACGGCCGTTCGTTGCCGGGAGAGCATACCGCTCGACGCTCGAGCTGACCACGCCCGGGTGACGCGCTCGTCGCTCGCGGCGACCGTCAGTAGTACAGGTCGCTCGGGCCCTTGTACTCCTGGATCGTGTTGCCGCCGTCGATCACGACGAGCTGGCCGGTGATGTAGCTCGCATCGTCGCTGCCCAGGAAGCACACGAGCTTGGCGACCTCCTCGGGGAAGGCGGAGCGGCCCATCGGCGTGTTGAGCCCGCCCACGTCCTCGCCCTCCGCCTGCGACCCGGTCGCGATCCAGCCGGGCGCGACCGCATTGACGGTGATGCCGTGCTTCGCCACGTCGAGGGCGAGCCCGCGGGTCATACCGAGCACGCCGGCCTTCGC
>JAAYBE010000170.1 GCA_012719015.1 Actinomycetota bacterium | reverse complement strand
GATCTCGGCGACCCCGGCCACGACGATCGTCCGCCGCTGGAGTTTGCTGAGCTCGCTCCACTTCCTGCGCGTGGTCATCCTCCGCCTCCCGGATCGTGTCAGGTCATCGTACCCGCAGGGGCGGCTACTGCTTCGTCTGCACCTTCACCTGCCATGCCTTCTGGGCGGCGGTGGTCGCGAGCAGTACGAAGTCGCCGGAGAGGCCGCTCACCACATCACGGAGCATCGGCCCGCCGAGCACGACCGACTCCGCCTCGGAGGCGGACCTGACCGTGATCGGCTCCCCGGCGGGCAGGAAGGCGAAGATGACGGCGTCGGTTTTCCTGGCGCCCGGCATGCGGAGGACGACCTGCACATCGCCGTCCACGGTGAACTCCTTGCTGAGCAGGAAGCCCATGTCGTCCTTGGGGTCCGTGGACTTGAGCGTGGCGATGGTCGTCCACGCGCCGGACGGGGCCTCCTCCGCCGGAGTCTCTTCAGCTGCGGTCGGCTCCCCCGAAGCCTCCTCGGCGGGAGCCTCCGCCGCCGGCGGCTCGGTCGGCGGCGCCTCCGCCGCACCGTCCGCCGGGGAGCCCCCACAGCCGAGCAGCGCGAGGGCCAGCATCCCGGCGACCACCGCGATGACCAGCCCCACGAGCACCTTGCGCATCACTGCCTCCTTCCACGTCGTCCGTCTGACCATACACAGGACCCCGCACACGCCGCCAGCCCGTGGGACTCCTCCGCGGGCGGGGATCCGAGCCAGTCCTTGAGCGCCGGCATCGTCGTCATGGTCTCGTCGTACCCCTGGCGGTAGAGCGCCTCGAGACGGCCGACGTCGCGCTCCATGCGCCCGACCACCAGGGGGCGGACAGGCCGGAGGACGAAGGCCGAGCCGGCCCGCTCCATCTCATCCAGCAGATCGAGCGACGCGTTGTAGAGGGCGGAGCGGCGCAGCATGGCCGCGTACAGGGCCGGGTAGCGCCGCAGGAGCAGCCGGCCCACGGCGCGGAACCGCTGCGGCGGCTTGCGGTACCCGGCGTTGCGCGTCAGCACCACCACGACGCGCGGGTTGCCGTCGGCCACCGCGCGCCGGACGGGGATCGAGTCGCTCACCCCGCCGTCCACGCACGGCCTGCCCTCGACCGTCACCGGCGGCGAGAGCAGCGGCAGACTGCAGCTCGCGCGCTGCAGCGTCTGCACGTACCAGCGCGGGTCGCGGTCGCGCTGCGAGTAGTAGCGCGGTGCGCCGCTGAGGCAGTCGGTCACGCCGGTCACCAGCGTGCGGGGCGACGAACGGAAGGCGTCGTAGTCGAACGGCGCCAGCTCGTCGGGCAGCGCCCGGAAGAGGAAGTCCATGCCGAACCAGCTCCGCTCGCGCACCACGTTGCGCCAGCCCGCGTAGCGCGGGTGACCCACCAGGTCCACGAACACGCACCGGCTGCGCTCGCGCTGGCCGGCGACGTAGTGGGAGCCGGCGTTGGAGCCCGCCGAGACGCCGATCACGTAGCCGAGGTCGACGCCGGCGTCCATGAAGGCGTCGAGCACGCCACCCGTGTAGGTGACGCGCATGCCGCCGCCCTCCAGGACCAGTCCGACGCCCTCGATCACGGTTTGAGGCTACCAGACGCCGTGGCCCCGTGGCGGACAGGAGCGGCGACAGGCGGACCGGCGCGCGGCGGGCGGGCCCGCTACGCGACCACCCGCATCAGCTCGGAGAGGCTGGTCTCGCCGTCCAGGACCTTGCGCACCCCGTTCTGACGGACGGACTCGACGCCCTTGGCGCGGGCGGCCTCGCGCAGCTCGCGCACCGGCACGTTGCGCTCGATCATCTCG
>JAAYBE010000169.1 GCA_012719015.1 Actinomycetota bacterium | reverse complement strand
GTCAACGCCGCCCTGGCCGACGGGATCGGCGCCAAGACCGTGATCGACCAGGGCCTGCTGCCCGGGCTCAACGTGATCGGCGAGCAGTTCGAGGACGAGGAGATCTTCCTCCCCGAGCTCATGCAGGCCGCTCTGGCGTTCCAGGCGGCCATGACGATCCTCGAGCCGAAGATCAAGGAGGAGGGCACGGCGGGCGAGAAGAAGGGCGTCGTCGTGCTCGGCACGGTCAAGGGCGACCTGCACTCGATCGGCAAGAACATCCTCAAGCTGCTGTACGAGACCTCGGGCTTCGAAGCCTACGACCTCGGCATCGACGTCGACCTCTTCTCCTTCATCAACAAGGCCAAGGAGGTCGACGCCGACATCATCGCCATCTCGGCGCTGCTCACCACCACCCTGGTCGGCCAGCGCGACGTCATCGACGCGCTCAAGGACGCCGGCGAGCGCGACAGGTACAAGGTCCTCGTCGGCGGTGGCGCGACCACCAGGGAGTGGGCCGAGAGCATCGGCGCCGACGGCTGGGCGGCGACCGCCTATGAGGCCGTGACCCTGTCCACCAGCCTGGTCTCCTGAGGCCCGGCCCGCCGACCACCGCACGAAGAGGAGTACGCCATGATCGACCTTATCGAGGTGTTCGACCGCGCCGAGACCGGCCCGCTCACCTCCGAGATCGACTACTACATGAAGCGCTACGTCCCCAAGCTGAGCGAGGTCATCGCGCGCCACAAGGTGAAGTGGGACAAGCAGACCATCATCAACACCGACGACGCGCTCACCGACGCCGTGTTCGAGGCGGCCGTCGACCTGATCGCCGAGGCCGGCGCCTACTGCCCTGAGACCAACCGCGTGATGCAGTTCTCGCGCGACGAGATCGAGGTCGCCTGCGCCCAGGCCCCCAGGGGCGCGACCTTCGGCGAGGGCCGCGAGCGCAAGACCATGTACGGCCGGCGTCCCGACACGACCGACGACCGCCCCTGGGTGCACGTGGGCGGCGGCATCTACACCAGCGACGAACAGGTCTACATGGACACCGTCGAGAAGATGGCGTCCTTCAACATCGTCGACTCGGTCTCGGTGCCCTCGATCCTGCACCTGCGCGGCAAGGACTCGCGCGTGCGCTCGCCACAGGAGATCCTCGCCGCCTGCAAGACCGTGCGTCTGGCCCGGGAGGGCATCCGCCGCTCCGGTCGCGCCGGTCTGCCGATCATCAACGGCATCTCGGCCGCCTCGCAGCCGGCCTCGATGTTCGCCGCCAGCTACCCGGACTTCGGCCTGCGCCCCAGCGACGGCTTCCTGATCGACTTCCTCTCCGAGATGGTGGTCGGCTACGAGGCGCTGCAGAAGGTCGCCTTCTACAACAGCATCAGCGCCAACATCGGCTCCACCAGCACGCCGCTGTTCGGCGGATACGCCGGCGGCGCCGAGGGCGTGGCCGTCACGGCGACCGCCTACATGATCATGGGCAACCTGGTCTTCCGCGGCAGCTACCACTACAACGCGCCGCTGCACAGCAAGCTGCACCTGAGCTCCACCAAGCCGCTCATCTGGGCGATCGCCATGAGCAATGCGGCGATCGGCCGCAACATGGGCTATCCGATGGTGAACCTGCCCTACCTCGGCGG
>JAAYBE010000168.1 GCA_012719015.1 Actinomycetota bacterium | reverse complement strand
GTGGCGCGCCTGGACCGCGTGATGGGCCACGTGCAGGAGGAGGTCCGCGCCGGGAGGATCGCCGCCGAGTGAGGGCGACCGCGGTCGGCGGCGCGGGTCGCGCCGCCGACCGCGGTCCCGAGCGGCGTACGACGGGGGCCGGTGCGCCCACGGCGCACCGGCCCCCGTCGTCATCCTTGCACGGGCGGCCCCGACTGCGCCGGGCCACCCCGCCGCTCACCAGTCGGAGAACCCGGTGTTGTACCAGATCTTCTTGGTGCCCTTCTTGGCGCGCCTCTCCCACTTGCGCGACTTGGGCTCCTGGTCGATCCGTGCCCTGACCTGGTCGGCCACCTGCTTGATCTTGGCCTTCTGCTCGTCCGAGAGCACCGCGACACCGTCGACGTGGTCCTTGACACGGTCGAGGTTGGTGGTCGCCGTGTACCAGAAGCCCCAGTCGTCCGCCAGGCGACGGGCGACGTAGCCGACGTTGACCTTCCTCTCGTCGTCCTCACCGAAAGCGGCCACGGTGAAGAGGTACTCGATGTCTTTGAGGTCCTTGTCGTTGATCTCCCAGATCTGCAGCTTCTGCAGGAGGATGTCGGCGAGCGAGACGCTCCAGGGGTCGAGCTCCAGACGTCCGACGTAGCTGACTTCGTGGCAGTAGTCGAGCTTGTCGATGAACACATCGATCATCGGGACAGCGCCGCCGAAGTAGATGTGCCGGGTGGTCCCGGTCATCGCCATGGTCTGCAGGTCGCACTCGTACCCCATGGACTCCATGAACTTGACGAGGCCGCGGCGGTTCTTGCTGTACGTGGCGAAATCGATATCGGTGAAATACCGCTCGCCGAGCCGCTCGAGCTTGGCATACAGGTCGATGTCGTCCGGGAAGTAGTAGTGGAGCGCCAGCGGCCCCATGACGCGCATCACGATGCCCTGCTGTTGCGCGGCCTCCGCGATCCGCTTCCCCTCCTCGAGGAAGACCTCGGGCTTGGGGTACTGGTCGAGCGGGATGTCCTTCGGCAGGATGAACTGTCCCATGTCTTCTTATCTCCCCCTTCCACGTCGGGCGTCGTGATGATACCTCACCAGACGCCGCTCACCCGGAGGTGAAGACGTAGTCCTTGATCTTCTTCTTGTCGAGCATGATGATGACGCCCTTGAGGATCCCCTCCGAGTACTCGCTGCCCGGGTTGATGAGCAGCGTGCGGCCGGCCTTCTGGGCGCCGCGGGACTCATGGATGTGGCCGTGGAGACCCAGCAGCGGCTGGTTCTCCTCGATGACCCGCTTGGCGCCGATACTGCCGGCGTGGATCTTCTCCTCGGCGGACATCGTGAGGTTCTCGTCGAGCTTGGGGCACAGGTCGAGAGAATACCCGTACGGCGGCACATGGAAGTTGTAGATCGCCGTGGCGTGGTTCTTGACCATGGCGCACAGCTCGCGCAGCTTGACCTCGAGATCCTCCTCGCTCAGCTCGCGCGGCGTCTGCCATGGGGTCGGGTTGGCGTAGGACGAGGTGATCATCTCGTGACCGTCGATGTCCACCACACGCCCGTCGCACGGATGCACGAGCTTGGCGTCGTCGATCATCTCGTCGATCACGAACCAGTCGTCGTTGCCCGGCGCCATGTACATCTGGAAGGGCTTGCCGGCGAGGCGCTCGTCGGCCAGGTCGAGCCACTCCTGCACGCGCTGGAAGACGAGACCCTTGAACAGGGCGTCGACCTTCTCCGGATCGCTGCGGGTCGCGTCGAACTCGTCGCGCGTCTGGTGGACCCAGTAGTAGCCCGCGTTCTCGATCGTCTTCTTGATCGCCGCGAGCTCCTCCTGACTGCCGATCTCGCGGTGCTGCCCCATCAGGGTGCACTCCCACTGGTCGCCGCCCTTCTCGACCAGAGGCACCAGGACCTTGCCGGTGAGGTCGCCGAGCAGGATGGCGACGTCGGCTCCGTAGATGGGGAGCGCGTTCAGGAACTTGCGGTAACACACGTTCGAGCCGTGGATGTCGGTGACGAAGAACAGCTTGATCATCTGCACACTCCGAAAGCCAGTGGGGGGGTGGGGACCAACGTCCCCACCCCCCCACGGTACTAGCGAATCACTCCGGCGGCAACTCCCCGTAGGTCATCGAGACGTCGACGCCCACGGTCTTGCTGCGCTGCTTCCAGATGAAGTACCAGACGATCCCCGCCAGCCAGATGCAGGCGAAGAACACGACGCCTGTGGTGGTGAAGTCGCGCAGGTCAGGCATCACGAAGAAGAAGACGAACAGGATCCCGAGGTAGATGAGGTCGACGATGGCGCCGAGCGTCACCACCGGGATGCCGAAGAGCCTCCAGTTGCGATAGGGAGACGACTCCCAGACGCCGCGCGCCCGCTTGCGGTAGGGGAAGACCAGCGCCGCGATGGCGGTGACGCCGAACACGGTGACCACCTCGAGGCCGGTGACGGCCAGGCCCTGGAGCGGGCTGTTCGTCCAGAAGACGTACAGGGCGATCCCGATCTCGCCGAGGATGAGGCAGAGGATGTGGTTCTTGACCGGGCTGGCGAACCGCGGGTTGATGTCCGTGAACCACTTAGGACCCATGCGGTCCATGCCCCAGGCGAAGATGATGCGCGGGAAGGCCAGATACGAGAGGGCGACCCACCAGAGCGCGAACGCCATGTACGAGAGGGCGTAAATGATGCCCAACAGCTTGTACGGCGCCATGATGAAGCCGAGGCCGACGTAGTTGGACGAGAACGGCAGCTTGTACCCTTCGATCGTCCAGGCGTAGTTCTCCAGGTTGTCGGCGTAGAAAGCGGCCGAGAGGAAGTTGAAGTCGACCTGGTACAGGGCGATCGCCGTCCACAGGCAGAAGATGCCCGGCACGACCACCGCGAAGAGGTTGGCGAGGATGATGGTCTTGTCGGGGCGCTTGACCTCGCCGGCGATGAACGCCATGCAGTAGGCGTACGCGAAGGCCCACGAAGCGGCCACCATGACGCCCAGGCTGTCGAACCAGTTCCACGTGGTCGGCATGGCCTCGCCGGCGTACTTCTCCACCGCAGCTATGAAGCTCGTGTAGTCGAGCGAGCCGTGTTGCGCCGCCATGGAGTTCCAGGCTTCCTGGAAGCCGCCGGCCTTGACGCTCAGCACCACGCACAGTATGGCGCAGCCGCCGATGCCGATGGTCATGATGACCTTCTGCACGCGGGCGAAGATCTTGATGCCGAACACCACGAAGCAGAAGGCGACGACGTTCGCGATACTGGCCAGGATGAACGTCGCGTAGGGCTGGGTGGCCCAGTCGGCCAACGACTGCCATCCCGTGAACGACGCCAGCATGGTGAACCCGGGATCGGCCACCCATGGCGCCAGGACGTAGATCCACATGATCCACACGAAGGCATTGCCGAAGCTCTCGGCGATGCCGATGATCGGGTGGAGGATGCGGGTGTTGTAGATGTACTCGCCGCCGGAGCGCGGCATGGAACCGCCGAGCACACCCCAGACGATCGGCATGCCGATACCGGCCAGGATGACGGAGAGTACAACGGCGATGATCATGTTCCCGCCGGTGTACACACCGACACCGAGACTGGTCATGACGACGATGCTGGGCGTGAGCCCCTGGTTCATGAAGCCGACCCCGAAGGCGTCCCACATGGACAGTCCGCGGACGAGGCCGCTGGCCTTGCGGGCGAAGGCTAGTTCTTCAGCCACATGTCCCCCTTGCTGACTCCGGGCTCCCCCCGTCACTCCGGGCGACGACGAAGCTCGGCTCTTCTTACGAACGGACGAACGCGCAGATCAGTCCGTGGCCCTCCTTTCTTCCGCGGTTTCCGAAGGAACCTGCCACTCATAGACGTCCTTCAGCTTCCACGGCACCATCGCGAGCTTGGTCCGCGTCACCCCGGGTACGTTGCCGACGACCTCATTGACGAATTGCAGGAGCTCCTCGGTGTCCCGCGCGTACACCTGCACGCTGAGGTCGTTCTCTCCGACCGAGCCGGCCACGTAGCTCACGGTGGGAAGCCCGACCAGTTGCGCCGCGACGCCCTCGAGCTTGCCGGGGGCGACGTCCACGAAGACGTCGCCGACCACCGTGAATCCCACCGCCTGCGGCATGACGACCGCGCCGACGCGGATGACGCCGCTGTTGATGAGCCGATCGACCCGGTAGCGCACCGTGCGTTCGGACACATGCCCGATGCGACGCGTCATCTCCGCGGACGACATGCGGCCGTCCTCGATCAGGAGGGAGACGATGCGCCTGTCGATCGCGTCGAGGGTGAATGACACTGCAGCGATCCCCTGGTCCGCTCTCCGCTGACGCGTTATTTCGAAACCTCGTGTCGGAAAATGTCAAGAGTCGCGGACAAAATGTTGTTTTCGGCAAACCACAGTCGAGTCCCGTGCCGCTTCCGACGACACGCACGGATCGAGCGCCACGGGCGCACGGATGTCCCGGACCGTGGTCGTCCGCAGCGGTCGCCGACCGGGGCCGGCAAAGGGAGGTGACGGGACGGTGGAGGACGGCGCCGCTCAAGGACGAGCCGGAGGGGCCGGGGCGGCTGCTGCGCCGTCCCCGGCCCCTCCTGCGGTGACCGCTCCGGCTCTCAGTGGTGCTGTGCGCGGATCGCCGCGGCGATCTCCTCGGGGCCGCTGGCGACCCTGACGGCGTCGAACTTGCAGACCTGGCGGCAGGTGTCGCACTTGATGCACTCGGCGGTGTCGATCACGTGCGGCTGCTTCTTCTCGCCGCTGATGCAGGCGGTGGGGCACTTCTTGGCGCAGAGCATGCAGCCGGTGCAGGCGTCCGGGTCGATCGCGTAGGCGATCAGTGCTTCGCACTTGCCCGCCGGGCAGCGCTTCTCGCGGACGTGCGCCTCGTACTCGTCGCGGAAGTACCTGATCGTCGTGAGCACGGGGTTGGGGGCCGTCTGGCCCAGCCCGCAGAGACTCGTCCGTTTGATGTTGAGGGCCATGCTCTCGAGACGCTCGACGTCGCCCTCCCTCCCCTCGCCGGCCGTGATGCGCTCGAGGATCTCGAGCATGCGCTTGGTGCCGAGGCGGCAGGGGACGCACTTGCCGCAGCTCTCCTTCTGGGTGAACTGCAGGAAGTACTTGGCGAGGTCGACCATACAGGTGGTGTCGTCGGCGACCACCATGCCGCCGGAGCCGACGATGGCGCCGGTCGCGGCCAGCGACTCGTAGTCGACCGGCGTGTCGAGCAGGCTGGCCGGCACGCAGCCGCCGGAGGGGCCGCCGAGCTGGACGGCCTTGAACTCGC
>JAAYBE010000167.1 GCA_012719015.1 Actinomycetota bacterium | reverse complement strand
GCCGGGTCGCCCAGCAGGTCGGCGACGAGACGCGCCAGCAGGTCGCCGTCGAGCTCGGCGTCGTCGACCAGGAGAGCCGCGCCGGCGGCCACCATCTCGCGCGCGTTCTTGCGCTGGTGATCGGCCGTCGCGTGCGGGTACGGCACCAGGATGGCCGGCTTGCCGAGGGCGGTGAGCTCGGCGACGGAGCCTCCCGAGCGTCCGACGACCAGGTCGGCCGCCGCCATGGCGGCGGCGAGGCGGTGAGTGTACGGGACCAGCCGGTAGCGCTCAAACCGCTCGCCGCGCGCCGTGAGCTCGGCGCGGACCTCCGCCTCGTTCCTGGGCCCGCACACGTGGACGAGCTGGAAGCCGGGGTCCTTGCCGCCGAAGGCGGCGACGCAGGCGCGGTTGATGCTCTGGGCTCCCTGGCTGCCGCCGAAGGCGAGCACGACGGGGAGGTCGGCGTCGAGCGCGAAGGCCTCCCGCCCCTGCTCGGCCGTCGCCTCCAACTGCCGGAGGTCGAGCGGCCGCCCCGTGACCACGTAGCGGGGCGGCTCCAGGCCCTCGATGGGGAAGCTCAGACAGAAACGCCGGACGAACGGCCGCAGCAGCCTGTTCGCGACGCCGAGGTGGGCGTCGGCCTCGAGTGCGAGCCCGGGCACGCCGCTCATCGCGGCCACGGCGACGACGGGACCGCTGGCGAAACCGCCGCCGCCGACCGCGACGCTGGGCCGCGTCTCGGCGAGGATCCGGCGGACGCGCGGCACGGCGGCGCCGAGCAGCCGGAACGTACGTGCGTAGGCGCGCACGTCGACGCGCCGCTCGAACCCCTTGAGCTCCAGCGCATAGGTCGGGTACTGCTCGCGCACGCGCTCGACCTGCGACGGCGTCGTGACCACGACGACGCGGGCGCCGCGGGCGCGCGCCTCAGCCGCGACGGCGAGCGCCGGCTGCAGGTGACCGCCGGTCCCTCCTGCCGCCAGCAGCACCGTCGCGCCGCTGAGCGCTGACGGCAATGTGACTCCTCCGGTTGGTCGCGATGTTCATCATGATCCCCAGGCAGCCGAGCACGACCAGCAGGTTCGTGCCGCCCACGGACACCAGCGGCAGCGGCACGCCGGTGAGCGGCAGGGCTCCCACCGCCGCGCCGACGTTGAGACACGCCTGGCCGGCGACGATCCCCGTGATGCCGGCCGCCAGCAGCTTGCCGAACAGGTCCTTGCAGTCGAGCGCGATGCGGAAGCACACCCAGGCGAGCGCCGCGTACAGCACCAGCAGGACGAGCAGCCCGACGAGCCCGAGCTCCTCGCCGATGATCCCGGTGATCATGTCGGTCGTCTGCTCGGGCAGGAACCCGAACTTCTGCACCGAGTTGCCGAGACCGACTCCGAACACCCGGCCCGAGGCGATGGAGATCAGCGACTGCGTGACCTGGTACCCGCTGCCCTGCCGGTCCTTCCACGGGTCGAGGAAGGCGACCAGGCGCTCCAGCCGGTACGGCTCGGTGACGATCAGGAGCAACACGGCGACGACGCCGGTCGCGGCGAGACCGATCAGGTAGCGCAACGGGGTGCCCGCGGCGACGAAGACGGCGGCCACGGCGGCCACCAGGACCAGCGTCGTCCCCATGTCCGGCTCGAGCATGATCAGCGCCGCCGCCGGCAGGATGCCCACGACCGCGAGCCGCAGGAAGCCCCACAGACCGAGCACCTCGCGCGGGCGTCTCACGATGAGCGCCGCGACCAGCACGACGCAGGCGAGCTTGGCCAGTTCGCTGGGTTGTACGCCCTGCCCACCGAGGAAGATCCAGCGGCGGGCGCCGTTCACCGGGACGCTGACCCCCGGCGCGAGCACGAGCACGAGGCCGGCCAGGGACAACCCGGCGAAGGGTAGGGCGAGCTTGCGGAACCACGCGTAGTCGGTCCGCGAGAGCAGCACCAGCGCACCCACGCCGAGAGCGACCCAGAGGATCTGGCGGCCCAGGTAGTGGAAGCTGCTGCCGTGCTCGAAGTAGGCCTCCGCGGCCGAGGCGCTGTACGCCATCACGAGGCCGTAAGCCACGAGGAGGAAGGTGACCAGCATGAGCGTGCGCCGCTGGGCGACGCCGGGCCCGAGCCCGCTCCCGGCGGCGCGCGCACGACCGCCGGCGCCCGGGGGGGCGGCCGGTGACGAGGAGGACTTCCGGGAGCGGCCCGATCCGCCTCGGGCACGGCCCGGCGAAGCCGGCGGGGCGACGCTCGGCGCGCCCGACCCCGGGTCTGCCGAACGGCGCCGAGCGACCCGGCGTTCGCCCGAGCGGCGCTCCTCGGCGGGCGCACGTCCGCCGCCGCGCCGGCGCTCAGCCGTGCGGCGGTCGCCGCCCGTCCGGGCGCGTCGCGGCGGGGCCTCCAGCCAGTCGTGATGATCCAGGTCGGCGCGCTCGACGCCGCGCCGCGACGAGGTCACGTGAGTCTCATCCCTTCGCCCTCAGCTCTCTCACCAGCTCCAGGAAGTGTTCGCCGCGCTGCTCGTAGTCCCTGTACTGGTCCCAGCTGGCACAGGCGGGGCTCAGCAGCACCACCTCCCCCGCCCGGGCGGAGGCGGCGGCGGTCTGCACGGCGCTGCCGAGGTCGCCGCAGACAACGTAAGGAGTGGCGCGTGCGCCGACCGTCTCCGCCCGGGCGGCGAACGCCGCGGCCAGCCGCTCCGCGGTGGCCCCGATGAGCAGCGCCCGGCGCACGCGACCCTCGGTGGCGGCGGCCAGCTCCCCGAAGGCGGCGCCCTTGTCGTAGCCGCCGAGGACGAGGTGCACGCCACCCGCGTAGGCGGTCAGCGCCTTGAGGGTGGCGGCGACGTTGGTCGCCTTGGAGTCGTTGACGTAGGTCACGCCGCCCACCACACCCGCGACCTGGAGTCGATGCGGGACGCCGGCGAACGTGCGCAGCGTCTCCGCCGCCGCGGCGACGGGGGCGCCGGCGGCGCACGCCGCCGCGGCGGCCGCCAGCGAGTTGAGCACGTTGTGGTCGCCGCGCAGCGCCAGCGCGTCGCGCCGGCAGAGACCGCGGACACGACCGTCGCGGAGCACCCACAGCAGGCCGTCGGCGTCGACCCCGGCGACGAGTCCCTCCCCGGCGGGCCCCTCGCGGCGGCCGGGCTCACCTGAGAACCAGCCGCGCCGCGCCGCGCCGGTGAGACGCCCGGCGGCGGCCTCGTCGAGGACGCCGCGGTCGTCGGCGCAGAGCAGCGCCACGTCCTCCCCGGTCTGGTTCTCGAACACCCGCAGCTTGGCGTCCGCGTACGCCCGGTACGTGCCGTGGCGGTCGATGTGGTCCTCGGCCAGGTTGAGGAGGACGGCGACCGCCGGACGGAAGCGTTCGATGTGCTCGAGCTGGAAGCTCGAGAGCTCGGCCACGACCACCGCCTCCGGCGGGATCCCGCCGGGCATGGCGGCCAGCGCGTGCCCGACGTTGCCGCCGACGGCGACCGCCCGCCCGGCGCGGCGGAGGATCGCCCCGGTCAGCTCGGTGGTCGTCGTCTTGCCGTTGGTGCCGGTGATGCCCACCACGGGGTTCGGCAGCACGCGGCAGGCGAGCTCCACCTCGCTCCACAGCGGGACCCCGCGACGCACGGCGGCCCGCACCGCAGGGCTCTCGTCCGGGACGCCGGGGCTCTTGACCAGGAGGTCCGTGGCGTCGGGCAACACGGCCGCCGGCCCGACGAGGACCTCGACGCCGGCGGTCTGCAGCACGGCCACCGTGTCGTCCGGCGGCGCGCCGCCCTCGTCCAGGGCGACGACCCGTGCCCGCGGCGCCGCGCGGCGCGCCAGCAGCGCCGCCGGGCGCCCGCTGCGACGCAGGCCGAGCACGGCGAGACAGCGGACCTCGTCGAGTTCCACGCTCACTCCCTCAGAAGGTCGCGTAGTACGCCGCGAACCCGGCGCCGGCGAAGATGGCGGCGACGATCCAGAAGCGCACGATGATCTTGGTCTCGGACCACGCTTTGAGCTCGAAGTGGTGATGCAGGGGCGCCATGAGCAGGACGCGGCGCTTGAACAGCTTGAACGAGACGACCTGGGCGGCGACGGAGCCTGCCTCGAGCACGAACAACCCGCCGATGATCAGCAGTACCAGTTCGGTCCGGGTCATCACCGCGAGTCCGGCCACGGCTCCGCCCAGGCCCAGGGAGCCCGTGTCGCCCATGAAGACGTCGGCCGGGAAGGTGTTGTACCAGAGGAACCCGAGCGCGGCGCCGCCCACACACCCGGCGACGACCATGAGGTCGGTGATGCCCGGGTCGCTGGTGTTGCGGCCGATGATGAAGGCGATCCCGGCCATGGCCACGAGGACGATGGCCGAGGCGCCCGCCGCCAGTCCGTCGAGGCCGTCGGTGAGGTTCACCGCGTTCGAGAAACCGGCCAGGGTGAGGAAGATCAGGGCGTAGAAACCCCAGGTCCCGAGATCGAGCCGCTGGTCCGTGAAGGGTACGTCCACCGCCGTGGTGACCCCCACGAACCGCAGGGCGACGAACCCGATGAACAGCGACAGGAGCAACTGGAGGAGCAGCTTGTAGCGGGCCGAGAGGCCGAGCGAACGCTTGCGCACGATCTTGATCCAGTCGTCGGCGAAGCCGATAAGGGCGTTGCCGGCCGCCGCGATGAACACCGTGAGCGAGGCGACCGAGAAGCGGCTGAAGACGACGTAGGAGACCAGCACGGCGAACCAGATGAGGACGCCGCCCATGGTCGGCGTCCCCTCCTTGGTCTTGTGGGCCTCGGGGCCCTCCTCGCGGATGTTCTGGCCGAACTCGTTGAGGCGCAACCAGCGGATGAAGGCGGGGCCGATGACGAGGACCACCACCATCGCCAGCACGCTGGCGCCCATGGCCCTAAGCACGACGCCCCTCCTCCCCGGCGAGCGCCTCCGCGACGCGCTCGAGACGCAGCGCCCGCGAGGCCTTGACCAGGACCGCGCTGCCGGCGGGGACCGCCTCCGCCACCCCGGTCAGGCACTCGTCCACGGTGGCGAACCAGCGCTCGTCCGGCGCCCCGACGAGGTAGTCGCGCGCGAGGTCGCCCACGGCGACCAGACGCACGCCCGCCGCGGCGCAGTGCTCACCCACGGCGCGGTGGTAGGCGGCGGCGCCGGCGCCGAGCTCGTACATGTCGCCCAGCACGGCCACCGTGGGGCGGCCGTCGGCGACGGAGACGAGATGGTCCACGGCCGCCTTCATCGCGACCGGGTTGGCGTTGTAGGCATCGTTGAGCAGGAGGCCGCCGCCGGGCAGCTCCGAGAGGGCGCCGCGGAGGTCGCTGAAGGCGACCCGGGCGGCGCCCTCGGCGGCCTGGTCGAGGCGATAGCCGAGCTCGACGAAGGCAGCCACGGCGGCCAGCGCATCGCGCAGGTAATGGTCGCCGGTGAAGTTGAAGTCCAGCCGCGCACGGTGGCCGAACGCGTCGAGCAGGACGTGCGTGCCGTCCCCGCGCCGTTCGCGGGCCACGATGTGCACGTCGGCGTCGTCGTCGCCGAAGGTGACGACGCGGCCGCGGTGCCGGCGCACGTGGCGGTCCAGGAGCCGCTCGCCGGCCGGCACGACCGCGGTGCCTCCGGTGAGCTCCTCGACGAGCTCCGCCTTGGCGGCGGCGACGTCCTCGACGGTGCCGACCAGCTCGAGATGGACCGGGGCGATGTTGGTGATCACGCCGACGTCCGGCTCCGCGATGCGCGCCAGCTCGCGGATCTGCCCGGCGCCGCGCATCGCCATCTCCACCACGGCGACCTCGGTGTCGGGCTCCACGGTGAGAAGCGTGAGCGGCACGCCCACCTCGTTGTTGAGGTTGGCCGCCGTGGCGACGGTCCGCGCCACCGGCCGCAGGAGGGCGGCGAGGATGTCCTTGGTCGTCGTCTTGCCGGCGCTGCCGGTCACGGCCACCACCCTGACGGCGGTGCGGCGGCGCACGGCGGTCGCCAGCGCCTGCAGCGCCGGCAGGCCGTCGTCCACGACGATGCGCGCGGCGTCGTGCGGCAGGCCGGCGGCGGTGGCGGCGCGCACGACCGCCGCCGCGGCGCCGCCGGCGAGCGCGGCGGCCGCGTAGGCGTCGCCGTCGAACCGCTCGCCCCTGAGACCGACGAACAGGTCGCCGGGGCTCACGCGGCGGCTGTCGGTGCAGACCCGCCGCACCCTCAGGCCCGCGTCCGGGCCCTCGAAACGTCCCTCGCAGGCGGCGGCGACCTCGCGCAGCGTCAGGGGGATCATGACAGGGACCGCATCTCGCGCAGCCGCGCGAGCTCCTCCGCGGCGACCGTACGGTCGTCGAAGGGGATCACGTCGTCGCCGATCGTCTGCCCCTGCTCGTGACCCTTGCCGGCGATCAGCACGGTGTCGCCGGCCACGGCCTCGCCCAGCGCCATGCGGATGGCCCGCCGGCGGTCCGGCTCGACGACCACCCTGCCGGCGGACTCCGCCGGCACGCCCGCGACGATCTCGTCGATGATCGCGAGCGGGTCCTCGCTGCGCGGGTTGTCGGAGGTGACGATCGAGCGGTCGGCGAGACGCGCCCCGAGGGCGCCCATGAGCGGACGTTTCCCGCGGTCGCGGTCCCCGCCGCAGCCGAAGACCACCAGCAGGCGGCCGGGGGTGACGGCACGCGCCGCCTCGAGCGCGTTCTCCAGCGAGTCCGGCGTGTGCGAATAGTCGACCAGCACGCCGAACGGTTGTCCGGCGCGGACGGCCTCGAAGCGGCCCGGCACCGACCCGGTCGCGGCCAGGCCGCGGACCACGTCCTCAGGGGGCAACCCGAGCGCCAGACCGGCCGTCGCCGCGGCCAGCGCGTTCTCGACGTTGAAGCGCGCCGCCAGACGCAGCCTCACCGGCGTACGCAGCGCGAGCCGCGGGCACTCGAGCGTGAACGTGGAGCCGTCGGCGCTCAGATGCAGGTCGCGGGCCGCGACCGTGACGCCGGGCCCCGCGTCGTCCGCGACTGCGTAGGTCCACAGGTCGGCCCCGTACTGAGGCGCACACTCGTGCGCCAGGCGCGCGCCGAACTCGTCGCCGACGTTGACCACCGCCAGCGCGTGTCCGTTACGCACGCCGTCGGGGAGGAAGAGGCGCCGTTTGGCGCCGAAGTAGTCCTCGAGGTCCCTGTGGTAGTCGAGGTGGTCGCGGGTGAGATTGCTGAACACGACCACGTCGAAGTCGATGCCGGCGGCGCGGTCCTGGACGAGGGCGTGCGAGCTGACCTCGAGCACGCAGGCCGCGTCCCCGGCGGTCGCCATCTCGCGGAACATGCGCTGCAGGTCGAGAGACTCGGCGGTGGTGAGCTTGACCGGGTGCTCGACGCCCCCGATCCGGTTCGCCACCGTGCCGAGCAGCCCGGAGGGCCGGCCGGCGGCGGCGAGGACGCCGGCCAGCAGGTACGCCGTGGTGGTCTTGCCGTTGGTGCCGGTGACGCCGGCGACCGTGAGCTCGCGCGAGGGATGTCCGTACCACCGCGCCGCGACGGACGCCAACGCGCGGCGCACGGAGGGAGCCACGACCTGCGGCACGCTCACGCCGGCCTCTCGCGCGCAGACCACCGCCGCCGCACCCGCCCTGACCGCCGCGGCGGCGAAGTCGTGCCCGTCGAACGTGAGCCCGGGGACGCAAAAGAAAAGCGTGCCGTCGGCGACGTCACGCGTGTGGCAGGCGAGGCCTCGGATCTCGGTGTCGGGATCGCCGCGCACGGTCACGTCCGCGACCCCCTCGAGCAACTCGCTCAGCTTCATCGGGACGGATTCTACCAGAGACGCCGGGTCCTCCGCGCCCCGCTCGGGGGGCTCCGTCACGGCGCGATCTCCAGGTGATGGAGGGCGAAGCGCATGATCTTCTGGACCGCCGGCGCGGCGGCGTCGCCGCCGTACTGGGTGGTCCCGTCCACGGTCGCCAGGACCACCAGGCGGGGACGGTCCGTCGGCGCCATGCCGACGAACGAAGCCACATACACGCCCTTGGCGTATCCGCCGCCGTGGGGCAGCGGCATCTCGGCCGTCCCGGTCTTGCCGGCGACAGCGTAACCCGGGATGCGCGCCCGGGTGCCCGTGCCCTCGTCGACCGCGAGCTGCAGCATCCGGCGCACCTGGCGCGCCACCGTCGAGGGGATCACCCGACGCCGGGTCACGGCGTCGTGCACCTCGTCGCCCACCTGGGCGATCAGCCGCGGCCTGACCTGCACGCCGTCGTTGGCGACGGCGCAGAACGCGGAGGCCATCTGCAGGGCGGTCACCGCGATGCCCTGGCCCATGGGGATGTTGCCGATCGAGGAGCCCGACCACTGATCGGCCGGCAGGACGATACCGCCCGACTCGCCGGGGAAGTCGATCCCGGTCGGCTTGCCGAACCCGAACGCCCTCACCCACCGTGAGAGGCCCGCCTTGCCCATCTTCTGGCCGATGGTGACGGCGCCCACGTTGCTCGACCACTGCAGGATCTCCCGGACCGAGTAGGTGACCGTGCCGCGCGGGTGCGACTCGTTGATCTCGCGGTCGGCGACCCAGATGCTGGGCGGCAACGTGAACCGCGAGCCGGGCTTCACGAGGCCGTCCGCCAGCGCGCCGGAGATGGTGACGACCTTGAATATGGAGCCCGGTTCATACACGTCGACCACGGCGCGGTTCTTCTCCGTCGCCGGGTCTTTGCCGAAGCCATGGAAACCCTCGCGGGTGACGCTGGCCATCGTGAGGATCTCGCCGGTACGCGGGTCCATGACGATCCCGGTGGCGGCTCTCGCGCCGGCGTCACGCACCGTCCGACGCAGGACGTCCTCGGCGAAGAACTGGATCTCACGGTCCAGCGTGAGCCGTACGTCGGCGCCCGACTGCGGGTCGCGATGCGCGATCGTCTTGATGATCCTGCCCTCGGGATCGCGGACCACCGTCTCGCTGCCGGGTCGGCCGCTGAGCTCCTCCTCATGCATGAGCTCGACACCGGCCAGGCCCCGGTTGTCGGTGCCGGCGAAGCCGATCACCTGGGCGGCGATCCCCTTGAGCGGGTACGTCCTCTGCTCTTCGGCGTAGCAGCCCACGCCGGGCAGCCCGAGGTCCACCGCCGCCCTGGCCAGATCGGGCTCGACCTTGCGCGCGACGTAGGCGAAGCCGCTGTCCCGATCGGACAGCGCCTTCACGATCGCGGCGCGCCGGCGTTTGCGCCGGATCTGGAGCGCGTCGCAGAGCCGGTCCGCGGCGGCCTCCGGGTCGTCCAGCAGGTACGGTGTGGCGTAGACCGTCTGCGCCGGCTTACCGACCGCGAGCTCGTGACCGTTCCTGTCCAGGATCGACCCGCGATGGGCCGGGAGCGTGAGCCGGTCGGTCTGCTGGTCGAGCGCCATCTCGCTCAGATGCTGCGCCGACGAAGCCAGCGCGACCGCCTTGCCGCCGATGAGCACCAGGAAGACGAGGAAGGCGAGGCGCAGGAGCCGCAGACGACCGTTCACGCCGTCGTGCGCGGTCCTGGGGCTCCCGAGCCGGCCGCCGCGCCGGCGGACCGGGCGACGACGACCTGTGGAAGAGCTCGCCATCAGCGGTCCGCCGCTGCCTGCGCGACGACCTGGCTCCCCAGCGGTCTGGGGAAGTCGATGTGGCTGGCGGCGACGAGGCCCAGCTCGGACTCGGCGATGCGGCTGATGCGCACGGTGGACGACAGCTGCGCGACCTGCTCACGGAGCTCGTCGTTCTTGGCGCTGAGACGCCGCTGCTCGCGCACGACCGTCTCGGTCTGCAGCGTCTTCTGCACGACCGCGAAGCTGAGCGCGACACGGCCGACGGCGAGCAGCGTGAGGCAGGCGACGAACACGACGAAGGCGCGTGTGAGACGCGAGCGTCGCGCCGCTCTGGCCCGCGTCCCCGGTGCACGCCGAGGCCGGGCCGGCGCGGCGGCGGGCGCCCGGCGACCCGTGGAGGGCGCCGGCGATGCGGCACGACGGGCGGCGGCGGCCACCGTCACTCCTCGGTCAGCCTCACGGCCACGCGCAACTTGGCGGCCGAGCTGCGTGGGTTGGACTCCACCTCGGCGGCGCGCGGCGTGACCGGCTTGCGCGTCAGGATCCTCATGGTGGGCTGGTGGCCGCACACGCACTGCGGCAGTCCGGGCGGGCAGATACAGCCCGCGGAGTGACCTTTGAAGTAGTCCTTGACCATACGGTCTTCGAGCGAATGGAAGCTGATCGCCGCCAGGCGCCCGCCCGGACGCAGCACACGGTAGGCCTCGTCAAGGCCGCGGGCCAGCGAGCCGAGCTCGTCGTTGACGACGATGCGCAGCGCCTGGAACACGCGGCGCGCCGGGTTGCCGGCGCCGAAGCGGGCCGGCGTGGGGATGGCGCGCTTGACGATCTCGACCAGCTCGCAGGTCGAGCTCAGCGGGGCTCTCTCGCGCGCGCGCACGACTCCCCTGGCGATGTTGCGCGCGTAGCGCTCCTCGCCGTAACGGCGGAAGATGCCGGTGAGCTCCTCCTCCGGCAGCGTGTTGACCAGATCGGCCGCCGTCACCTGCGACTCCGGATCCATGCGCATGTCGAGCGGAGCGTCGTACGCGTAGCTGAAACCGCGTTCGCGGCGGTCCAGCTGCATCGAGGAGACGCCGAGATCCATGTAGACGAGGTCGGCCGAGGCGGAGTCACGTGCGGCCAGCACGTCGGCGAAGTCGCCGTGATGGAGCTCGCAGGCGCAGGGCGCCGCGACGGCCACGTCGCGGAAGTACTCGACCACGCTCGGGTCGCGGTCGACGGCGATCAGCCGGCCGGCCGGCCCCAGCGCCGCCGCGACGGCGGCGGCGTGGCCGCCGGCGCCGAAGGTGCAGTCGATCGCCGTCTCGCCCGCTGCCGGCCGCAGCAGCTCGACCAGTTCGTCGAGGAGCACGGGGGTGTGGGCGAGTGCCATCTCGTACTCACGAAGCTGGATGCACGTCTGCGGGGGCATCGGCCTCCTCCTCAAGGTGGGCCTGGTACTCGGTCCAGGCGGCGCGGTCCCAGATCTCCATGTGGTCCACGGCGCCGATGATGGTGACGTCCCTGGAGATGCCGGCGTACTCCAGGTGTTTGGCGGGCAGGGTGACACGCCCCTGCGCGTCGAGATGCGGGAAGTAGGCGGCGGTGGGAGTCAGGCGACGCTTGGCGTCACGACGCTGCGCCGACCCCGCGCGGGTGACCCCGACGTCCTCGCTGAGCCGCGCCTGGAACTCCGCCGGACTGTAACCCCCGAGGCAGCGCTCCCTCTCCTGGACGACGTAGAAACCCTGAGTAAACGGATCCCGCAGGCGTGCGGGGAGGGCGACGCGGTTCTTCGCGTCGAGCGTGACCTCGAACTCCCCAACGAGCGGCGCCGCCTGCATGGGCGCCACTTTACCCCACTTCTCCCCATCATGCAATACTTATGTACCGATTCTCCCCACCACCGTGGGAGAACGGCCCCACCACGGCGCCGGTGACGTCAGACGTCCACCACCGGGCGGCGGACGACACACGCGGTCGGAGGCGGCCGGACCATCGAGACGCGATGGTCGGCCGCCGCGGGGAGAGACCGGGACCCCGGGCGCGGGCGCGGCCGCCGGCTCCGGCACGGGAGGGTCACGGTCCGGGGAGAGCAGGGCCGCACGCGTCGCCGCGCCGCGCGCGTCAGGCGGCCGGCTACTGGACGGGGACCCTGAGCTTCTGACCGACGACCACGGTCGTGCCGCTGAGGTCGGGATTGAGCTCCTTGAGCCGGGTCGTCGTGGTGTCGAAACGTGCCGCGATGCTCGAGAGCGAGTCGCCCTGGCGGACGACGTACTTCTTGGTCGCGGCGCCGGTCCTGGTGACCGTCGGCGTCGGTGTGGGAGCGATCTCGTCCGCGCTCAGGACGCCCGAGTCGACGACGATCCCGAGCAGGGCGATCACCGCGATCAGGAAGACGACCGGCGCCGCGATGCGCGCGACCAGCCGGTCGGAGCGCGAGACGGCCGGCAGACGCACACGGGAGACCCGCACGGCGCCGCCCGTCGAGCGCGGCGCCGTCCGCGGGGCGGCCGTGAACGGATCGACGGCCGGGGTCGGCGGCAGCGGCGAGGGATCCTCCTCCGGGGCGGGGCTGCCCACAGCTCCGGACGCCCCCATCGAGGCGAGGCGCCGCAGGGCGGCGTCGGGGTCTCCGGCCGCGGGGGCGCGCACGTCGGCGCCCTCGCGCGACACAGGGTCCGCGGGCGGGTGAGGAGGCCGGGCCCCGTCTCGTGGTGTCTCGTCGTTCACAGGAAGCCCCCGAGGTCGTTGCGCATTGATTCGGCGGCGACGGCGGCAGCCCTGCGGAAGTCGCCGCCGACCTCCTGCCAGGCGAAGATCACCGACCGCGACGCATTGACGACGAAGCCGGCGGCCTCGCCGGCGGCGACGCCCGCCAGGGCGTCCGGACCGGCGCCCTGGGCGCCGTAGCCGGGCACCAGCAGGAAGGCATCGGGCAGCGCCTCGCGCACGGCGCGCAGTTGGGCCGGAGCCGTCGCGCCGGCGACGACGCCCACGTCGCTGTAGCCGGCCTCGCCCACGTGAGCGGCGCCCAGCTCGCGCACGAGGTCGGCCACGCGCAGGAAGAGCGGCCGGCCGGCCACCTCGGCCTCCTGGAGGAGCGCGGCCCCCGGGTTGCTCGTGCGCGTGAGGACGAACACGCCGTGGCCGGCCGCACAATGGTCGATCAACGGCTCCAGCGAGTCGGCGCCGAGGTACGGACTGGCCGTCACCGCGTCGGCGCCGATGCCGGCGAGCGGGCCGCTGAAGCCCGGCGCGCCGCCGAAAGCGGCCCGGGCGTACGCGGCGCCGGTGGAGGCGATGTCGCCGCGCTTGACGTCCAAGATCACCGGCAGGCCGTGCTCGCGGGCGCGGCGGACCACGGCCGCGAGGGCGCGCCAGCCGGCGGCGCCGTACTGCTCGAAGAAGGCCGCCTGCGGTTTGACGCAGGCGGCGACGTCGGCGACAGCCTCGATCACGCCGACGCAGAACTCCTCGAAGCAGGCGGCGACGGCCGCCTCCTCGTCCGCCTCCGGCGCCTGCGGCCGGTACTTCTCGACCAGCTCCGGGGGCATACGCTCGAGCACGGGGTCGAGCCCGACGCAGACGACGCTGCGCCGCGAGCGTATGGCACTGGCCAGTCTGTCCGAGAAGTGCTCCACGCGAGCCTCCTGCGCCGTTGCCCGCCCATGGTATCGCAGCGGGCCGCCGCGGGCACCGGCCGCGGCCGTCGTCAACTGCCGGCCGCCTCCGCCGGGCGGTCGCCGGGCGCCGGGGCGCCGCGACCCGCCTGCGCGTGCTGACGCGCCTGGAACCCTCGGACGTTGCGGCGCACGGTGGCGATCCTGGCGCGGACCGCGTCGGTGGAGGCGTGGTCCCGGTCGCCCTCGAACGCGACCTCCGACTCCGCCTGCATCTGGCGCAGAACCGCCATCAGCTGGTCGTCGTCCATGCTCGAGAGCGTGTCGAGGTCCCACCTCATCTCCCCTCCCGACAGCTGGTGCGCCGCATCCAGCCCGGCGCGCACCACCGGGTTGAACACCGCCCCAGGGTCGACCCGCGCAGTGAGCTCGTCGACGTCGCGGACCATGTCCTGGAAGCTCGCCTGGGGTTTCGGGACGATCGTGACGCGTCCGTCGTCGTGCTCCTCGACCTTCTCCACAGCGAGATAGGCGCGCAGGAACCCCTCGGTGAACGCCAGCGGCACGGTGACCGCATAGGCGATCACCTGCAGCATCTCCGCGGCGAACTCGGTGAACGTGTCCGCGTGGAGACGGCCGTCCCTCACGAGCCCGACGAGGACAGGCTCGGGAGGCGGCTCCGGGCGCGGTCCTGCCGGGTCGCCGTCGGGAAGCACGCGGAGGATGTGGGCGGCGTCGGTCATGGTCGTCTGCCGGGGGTATCGGCAGCGCGTCTCGGAACTTGACGGCGGCTCTGCCGAGGAGCCGGACGCCGACTCCTCCGCCGGGTCGGCGCGGGTCCCTGCGGACGCCGTTGTCCCGGCGCGGTGCAGCCGATAGGCTGACCGTGGCAGAGCACCGGGGGTTCGATGCAGGCAGGATCGCCGATCGTGAGTGGGGCGGATGCGCTGGAGGCGTTCGCTCGTGCGGCCGCGGAGCGGCCGCAGGCGACGGCGCTCCTCTGCGACATCGACGGCACCGTCTCGCCGATCGCCCCGACCCCCGCGGAGGCCCGGGTCCCGGCCGCCTTCCGTGACCTGCTCGCCGCCCTCGTGCCGCGTCTCGGGCTGGTCGCCTTCGTCACGGGGCGCGCCCTCGAGGACGGACGCCGGATGATCCCGCTGGACGGCGCCGCTTACGTCGGCACGCACGGACTCGAGACGATGGCCGTCGACGGACCCCTCGTGGTGGAGCCCCTGGCGGAGCGCTACGTCGCCGCCGTCCACGAGACCGCGCAGGCGGCCGCGCGTGACCTCGACTGCGAGGCCCTCGGCGTGGTGCTCGAGGACAAGCGCACCGTCCTCGCGGTGCACTACCGCCTGGCGGAGGACCCCGCTGCGACCCGACGCCGGATCCTGGAGCGCGTGGTCGCGCCGGCGCGGCGGCGCGGGCTGGCGGTCGCGACGGGCCACTTCGCGTTCGAGGTCCGGCCCCCGCTCCCGTTCACCAAGGGCACCGCCGTCCGCCGCCTGCTCGACGCCGGCGGGCATCTCGCCGCGATGAGCTGCGGCGACGACCTGACCGACGTCGCCATGTTCACCGCCGTGCGCGACTGGGGCGAGCGCGATGCCCGGCGGCTGACCCTGGCCCTGGCCGCGGTCACCGGCGAGACGCCGCGTCCGGTGGTCGAGGCCGCCGACGTGACCGTCCGCGCGACCCCCGGCGTGTACCGGGCGCTGCGCCGCCTCGCCGAGGCCGTCGGCGCCGTCTGACCCGCGCCCGGCGAGCGCTCGCCCCGGCGCGGCCGGGCCTCCCCGGCCGCGCGCGTCCGTCAGCGGCCGCGGAACTCCGGCGTCCGCTTCTCGAGGAAGGCGGTCATGCCCTCAGTCTGGTCCTCGGTGGCGAAGGCGAGCGCGAAGAGGTCGCGCTCCACCCCCAGACCGGTGACGAGGTCGGTGCCGGCGGCCGCACCGACAGCCGCCTTGCAGTAGCGCATCGCCAGGGGACTCTTGGCGGCCAGCTCCGCGGCCAGCTTCATCGCCTCGGCCATGAGCTCGTCCTTCGGGTAGACGGCCTGGACGAGCCCGATGCGCAACGCCTGCTCGGCACGGATGATCCGCCCGCTGAGGATGAGGTACCGGGCCCACCCCTCGCCCACGTGACGCGGCAGGCGCTGCGTGCCGCCGAAACCGGGCGTGATGCCGAGGTTGATCTCCGGCTGGCCGAACTTGGCGTTCTCCGCGGCCAGCCGGATGTCGCAGGCGAGGGCAAGCTCGCAGCCGCCCCCGAGGGCGAAGCCGTTGACGGCGGCGATCCACGGCTGCGGCGCCGTCGCGACCGCGTCCATCGCCGCCTGGCCCAGCGCCCCCCACTGCCGCGCCTCCTCCGGAGTCAGCGCCCTCATCGCCGCGATGTCGGCCCCGGCGACGAACGACTTGTCGCCTCCTCCGGTCAGCACGACGGCCCGGACCGACTCGTCGGCGGCGAGCCCGCGGGCGGTGGCCAACAGCGCCTCGTTGGTCGCCGCGTCGAGCGAGTTGAGCGCTTCGGGACGGTTGACGGTGACGACGGCGACGGCGCCTTCGCGGACCACCTCGACGGCCATGGGGACCCTCCTCGCATCAGGGGACAGGACTGGCTGGCGTCACTCTACCGCAGAGGACGCACGCCGCCGCCGACAGCGCCACGCGGCCGGACGTCGTCAACCGCTGTCGGTGGTCGTCACCCTGTACAGCCGGACATCGATGTGATGGACTGGCCAACCGGGCGCCGTCGATCCGAGGAGGCCGTCATGAGCCCGCTCCGCACGCACGTATCGTTCTCCCGCCGTGGCGGCCCGGTCGCGGTCGCGACCCTGGTCGCGGCCCTGGTCTGCGCCGCCGTGCTCGCCGCCTGCGGCGGCTCGTCCGGCGGCGCATCCCCCTCCGCCGACGCCGCCGACTCGTCGGTCGCCCCCGCCCCCTCGCCCCAGGTCACCAGCGGCCCTCCGCCCGCCGCGGCGGTCGCGGTCGTCGAGGAGTTCTGGACGTTGCTCGGCGAGGGACGCCTGCGGGAGGCGCAGAGATCCCTCGTCGCCCCGGGCTCGCCGATCCTCCAGTGGGGCGATCCCGGCATCGCCTCCGCCAGGTTCGTCGACGTGGCCCCGGGATCCGTCGACCCGCGGCCGGAGCCCGACGCCACGGTCCAGTTCCTGGTCACCGTGTGGATCGAGGGCGCGGACGGAGCCACGCCCTGGGGCGAGCCGTCGGAGCACGACCTCTACCAGCGTCTCGTGAGGATGACCGACGGCACCTGGAAGATGTGGGACAGCGCCACCGGCCCGTGACGCCGGCTCCCCCTCCGGCCGGGCCGCAGGCCCGGATCCCGGGCGCCCCGCCCGCGCGTCACCGCCCTACGAACGCAGCTTCTTGAGCGGCGCCACGCTGGCCATGAGCCGGCGCTCGGAGCCGTCGTTCTCGAAACGGATGAGCACGATGCCGCCCGCCTGCATGGCCAGCACCGTGCCCTCGCCGAGGGTGGCGTGGAGCACACGGTCACCCGGGGCGAAGAACTGCTCCACGACGTCCTCGTCGAGCTCCCTCCTCGCCTTGGGCACGTAGCGGCGTCCGCTGCCGAGCGCACCGAGACCCTCGTCTTCGTCCGCCTCGCGTCTCCGCCTGCCGCGGTCGCCCCAGAGGCCGCCGGACCCGCGGCCCCACGAGCCTTCGTCCGCGCCGTCCCAGCCCGCCCCGGCGCCCCACCGCGCCCGGCGACCGCCGATGCTCTGGCGCTCGGTCAGCCCGGCCGGGATCTCGTCGAGGAAGCGTGAGGGGATGTTGTACTGCGCCGCGCCCCACAGGGTCCGTGCGCGCGCGTGCACGAGGTACAGCCTGTCCATCGCCCGGGTGATGCCCACGTACGCGAGGCGGCGCTCCTCCTCCACGTTCTGCTCGTCGAGCGAACGTTGATGGGGGAACACGCCTTCCTCCATCCCCGAGATGAACACCACCGGGAACTCCAGCCCCTTGGCGTTGTGCAGCGTCATGAGTGTGAGCAGCGCCCCCGTGTCCGCGTAGGCGTCGGTGTCGCTGAACAACGAGATCTCCTGCAGGAAGAGGTCGAGCGAGGGATCCTCCGCGCGCCGGTCGTACTCGACCGCCACGCCGACGAACTCCTCGACGTTCTCGAGACGGCCCTCGGCCTCGAGCGTCTTCTGCGCCTTGAGCGCCTCCTCGTACCCGCTCTCCTGCAGCACGCTGCGCACGGTCTCGGCGACGGGACGGCCGGCGTGCGTGGCCTGCAGACCCTCGATCATGCGGGCGAAGGCCTGCAGGCCGTTGAGCGCGCCGCCCGACAGCCCGGGCACGTCGTCCGCCTGACGCACCGTCGTCCAGAGGGTCTCCCCCACGGCGGCGGCGTGCGCCTGCAACCGCTGCAGGCTGGTGGCGCCGATGCCCCGCTTGGGCGTGTTCACCACGCGCAGCAGGCGCTGCGTGTCGTCCGGGTTCACGAGCATGGTCAGATAGGCGACCAGGTCACGGATCTCGGCGCGCTCGTAGAACCTCGGCCCGCCGATCACCTGATAGGCGATCGCGTAGCGGCCGAACTGCTCCTCGAGCACGCGGCTCTGGGCGTTGGTGCGGTAGAGGACGGCGATCTCGTCGGGCCGGTAGGCCCTTTCTGCGCCGTCTGCCTCGCCCTCGAGGAGCTTCTGGACCTCGCTGGCGACGAACTGCGCCTCGGCGCGCTCGTCCTCGACCTCCACGACCTGGACGAGCGCGCCCTCCCCCCGCGGGGTCCAGAGGTTCTTGCCCTTGCGCCGCCGGTTGTGGGTGACCACGGCGTTGGCGGCGTCGAGGATCCGCTGCGTGGAGCGGTAGTTCTGCTCCAGGCGGATGACCTCGGCGTCGGGGTGGTCGCGCTCGAACTCGAGGATGTTGCGGATGTCGGCCCCGCGCCACGAGTAGATGCTCTGGTCGTCGTCGCCCACCACGGCGAGGTTGCCGTGCGCTCCGGCGAGCAGGTCGGCGAGGCGGTACTGGGCGTGGTTGGTGTCCTGGTACTCGTCGATCAGGACGTAACGGAACGCCCGTTGGTAGTGGGCGAGCCGGTCCGGATAGCCCTCGAGCAGCTCCACGGTCTTCATCAGAAGGTCGTCGAAGTCCATGGCGTTCATCCCGGCGTGCCGCTTCTCGTAGAGCTCGTAGACGTCGGCCGCCACCTGGGCGAAGCGACCGCCGTGCTCCCGGAAGCGGGCCGGGCCCAGCAGCTGGTTCTTGGCGTCGCTGATCTGTCGGCTGATGGACTCCGGCGGGTAGCGTTTGGGGTCGACGTCGAGCTCCTCCATGCAGCGCTTGAGCAGCCGCCGACGGTCGTCCTCGTCGTGGATGGTGAAGCTGCTCCTGTACCCGATGCGTTGCGCCTCGCGGCGGAGCAGGCGGGCGCACATGCTGTGGAAGGTGCTGATCCACATGGTGCGGGCCACCGGCCCCACCAGCGCCTCGATGCGCTCCTTCATCTCGGCGGCGGCCTTGTTGGTGAACGTGATGGCGACGACCTCGTCCGGGCGTACGTGCTCCACCTGGAGGAGCCAGGCCACCCGGTGCGTGAGCACGCGCGTCTTGCCGGACCCGGCCCCCGCGAGGATGAGCAGCGGACCCTCCACATGGGTCACCGCCCTGCGCTGCTCGGGGTTGAGGCCGGCGAGCAGCGGGTGGTCGGCCGTCATCCGATACCCCCGCCGAGCAGCAGGCTGATCACCAGGGCGATGATGCCGGCGACGACGAGCTTGAGGCCTGAGTACCAGAGTCGCTCGCGTGAGACGGCGCCGAGGAAGAGACCGAGACCGAAGAGCTCAGCGAGGCCGACGGCCAGGGCGAGGTAGTACGCCGTCTGCACACCGATCATCCCGGCGAAGGCGAACGGGATCATGGCGATGAGCGCCGCCCCGAACGGCGACGCCCCGTCGACCAGGGCGATGACGACGGTGGCGTACCGCGAGGCGGCGGCGATGGTCGTGTTGCGCAGGCTGGAGAGGGTGGACTCCTCCAGCTCGCGCATGGCGCGGCCGCGCTCGGCGCGCTCCACCAGATACGAGCCGTAGAAGCCGGAGACGCCCATGCCGACGGCGGTGGTGAGGACGACGATGAAGATGGCGTGCGCGTCGTCGACTCCGCCGAGATAGCCTCCGACCAGCACGCCGATGGTGGTGAGCACTCCGTCGAAGGCGTTCATCGCGAAGTAGCGGCGGGCGATCTCGCCCACCTCGGCGATCTCATGGTAGTGGCGCAGCGTCTCCAGCCCGCCGCGCAGCCGCGCGACGAGGCCGCGGGAAGGGCTCATCGGCCCACCGGGACAGCGTCCCCGTACACCCTACCGGCGACGCCGCGCTCGGTCACACCCCCGGCCATGGGTCAGGCCGGCGCGCTCAGCGGAGCCAGCTCGCGCCGGCGTCCTGGGGCGTCTCGACCTCGTCGATCAGCCGCTTGCCGGTCGAGACCTTGTCGATCGAGTGGATGCTCCCGGCGGCATCCTGGACGACCTCGGCGACATCCTGGAAGTCGATGTCGTCGCCTTCCAGGGTGATCTTGATGTTCTCGACCTTGTTGTCGATCTCGATCAACGTGATGTCGACGCCGTGTACGCCCTCGAGGTCGCCGAGCTTGTCGGCGACGACGAGCATGGTGGGCTGGTGCGGCTTGAGCACGTCGAGCACGAGACGCCTGACCTCGCTCATGTGGTGATCACGCTCCGTTCACGGGTGGTCGGGAAGGGCAGCAATCGTAGCATACCCCCCTCCG
>JAAYBE010000166.1 GCA_012719015.1 Actinomycetota bacterium | reverse complement strand
AGGGCGGGGTCAGGTTCACGAGCCGGGCGCTGCGCAGGAACCTCGACAACGTCGAGCGCGTCTTCGCCCACGTGGCCACCTGCGGGACCGAGGTGAACGCCCTCACGGTCCCCGAGGGCGACGTGCTGCAGGGCTACTGGCTCTGGACCATCCGCGAGAAGATCCTCGATGCGGCCATCAAGCATCTCTACGACCACCTGGCCGGCAGCTACCGCCTGACCGGCTGGGCGGTGATGGAGCCGGGCTCCGGCGACGCCGACGTGTGGCCGATCGAACAGCAGACGGAGCTGTTCTCCTTCCTCGGCGACGTCGAGAGCGCCATCGGCGTCAGGCTGCTGCCGTCGCTGCTCATGGTCCCGGAGATGTCCGTCTCCGGCATCCTCTTCCCCACGGAGACCGGCTACGCGAGCTGCCAGGTCTGCCACCGCGAGGATTGCCGGCTGCGCAAGGCCCCCTTCGACGAGGAGATCTACCGGGCGGTGTGCGCCGACTGAACCGGGCGCGGCGGACCGACGCCAGGCCGGGCCGCCCGGAGGGCGACGCCGGCGCGCCGCGGATCAGGCCCGCTCGAGGCGGAGGCCCACCACGTCGTAGCTGAAGCTGACCAGGCGGTCCGCGAAGGCCACGTCCATGCCCGCCTGCACGTCGACCGGGAGCGCCTTGAAGCGGCCGCGGATGAGCTCCGCCTTGGCGGGCGGGACCGCGGCCGCCTGCAGCCAGTAATCCAGGTCCACGGTGCGGCGCAGGGCGCCGCGCCGCCGCACGGCCAGGCCGGCCCTCGCGACGACCGCCTCCAGCTCGTCGGCCCGCAGGTGACGCCGGTGCGCCGGCTCGCGCAGGCGGGCGACCTCGTTGAAAGCCCGGTCGGTGACCTCGTCGACGACCGCGTCGAGGATCACGATGCGCCCGCCGGCCGAGAGGACGCGCTGCATCTCGACCAACGCGGCCACCGGCTCCGGCAGCAGGTGGAGGGCGTCGTGACAGACGATGAGGCTGAACGCGCCGTCCTTGTACGGGAGCGCGTACAGGTCGACGAGCGCGAAGGCGACGTTGACGAGGCCGAGCTCCGTGGCGAGCCGCTCGCCCTCCTCGAGCAGGTCGGGCTGTTCGTCCACCGCCTCCACCGTGGCCACGTCCGGCGCCACGGTGAACCCCGCCATGCCCGCCCCGGTCGCGTAGTCGAGGACCGCGTCGTGCGACGTCGGCCGGGCCAGGTCCACGAGCAGATCGAGTGACTCGTCGCGCAGTTGGTCCACGCCTCCTCCCTCCTACCCCGCCTCCGGACCGGGGGCTCTCGCCTCAACCGTAGGTCGCGGTGAAGATCGTGCCGGTCACGGCGAGGCCGATGCCGACCTCGCGTCCGTCGACCCTGGCCGTGTCCTGGTGGTCGCCGAGGGCCTGACCGAGCACGAACTCGCTGGCCAGCGTCTCGGCCATGATCGCGCCGCGGTGGCGCTCGGCCGGCGCGCGCAGCTCGTCCGGCACGTCGAGCCTCAGGCTGACGGTGTCCTCGATACGGAGACCGGCGGCTTTGCGCGCGAGCTGGACGGCGTGGATGAGCTCGCGCGCCAGCCCCTCCTCGCGCAGCGCGTCGTCGACGTCCGTCTTGAGGGCCACGACGCGCCCCGCCTCGCTCTCGAGCTGGTAGCCCTCGGGCGAGCCGGTCTCGATGAGCAGGTCGTCCCGGCCCAGGCTCACGTCGCCGTCGGCGAGCGTCATGATGACGGCGCCTCCCGAGCGGATGGTCGCCACCAGCTCCGCCGCGTCCGCCTCCCTGAGCGCCGCCTGCAGGGGCCCCAGACGCCGGCCCAGCCTGGGGCCGAGCACCTTGAGGTCGGGCTTGACGACGTAGGCCACGAGTCCGTCCTCGCCGGCCACGAAACGCAGCGTCTTCACGTTGAGCTCGTCCAGTACGACCTCACGGAGGCGCTCCACCGCCCGTGCCTCGGCCTCGGGCAGGGACACGACGGCCTCGGCCAGCGGCTGGCGCGTCTTGACGCCGGCGGCGTT
>JAAYBE010000165.1 GCA_012719015.1 Actinomycetota bacterium | reverse complement strand
GCGCCGCGTTGCCGGCGCGCTCGCCGAGACCGTTCACGGTGGTGTTGACGTAGGTGGCGCCGGCCTTGATGCCCGCCAGGGCGTTGGCCGTCGCCATGCCGAAGTCGTCGTGCGTGTGCATCTCGATGTCGAGGCCCTCGCTGATGAGGAACGAGATGACGTTGTAGGTGTCGAAGGGGTCGAGGATGCCGAGCGTGTCGCAGAAGCGCAGACGGTCGGCACCCTCCTCCTTGGCCGCCTGGCCGAAGCGCAGCAGGAACTCGAGGTCGGCGCGTGAGGCGTCCTCGGCGTTGACCGACACGTACAGGTCCTGTCGTTTGGCGAAGGCGACGCAGGTGCGAATCTGATCGAGCACCCATTGGCGGCTCTTCTGCAGTTTGTGCTCGATGTGGATGTCGCTGGCCGACATGCTGATCGCGACCGCATCGACCCCGCAGTCGAGGGAGTGCTTGAGGTCGTCCAGCACGGCGCGGTTCCAGGCGAGGATGGAGGCGTCGAGTCCCAGATCGACGATCTCCCGGATGGTGGCCTTCTCGTCGCCGCCCATGGCCGGGATGCCGACCTCGATCTGGTGGACCCCGACCTCGTCGAGCAGCTTGGCGATGCGCATCTTCTCGTGGTTGCTGAAGACGACCCCGGCCGTCTGTTCGCCGTCGCGGAGGGTGGTGTCGTCGATGCGGACGGCGGGATCGGTCGGGCGCCTGTGCGGGGCGATGACGAAGCTGGAGAGATCGCTGGTCATGGTCACCTGCCTCGGGGGATCGGGGAGATCAGGGCTCTGCGTCCTCGCGGGTCATGCATCGAGGGTGCGCCGCAACAGCTCGTTGACGAGCTGCGGGTTGGCGCGCCCGCCGGTGGCCTTCATGACCCTGCCTACGAAGAAGCCGAGGACCTGCTGTTTGCCGCCGCGATACTGCTCGACCTGGGAGGGGCTGGCGGCGACGACCTCGGCGACGATCGCCTCGAGCTCGGCCGAGTCGCTGATCTGGCCGAGCCCATGCCTCTCGACGACCTCCCCGGGCTCGGCACGCTCCTCGATCATCCTCGCGAAGACCTCCTTGGCGGCGCTCGTCGAGACCGTGCCGTCCTCGACGAGCATCACGAGGCGGGCCAGGCGCTCGGCGGTCACGTGGCCGTGGCCGACCTCGAGACCGGCGGCGTTGAGATGGGCGAGGTACTCGCCCATCGTCCAGTTGGCCGCCGCCTTGGCGGCGGCCCCGGCGGCCACGACCTCCTCGTAGAAACCCGCCAGCGCGCCCGTGGGAGCGAGGACGGAGGCGTCGGCGCGCGAGAGCCCGTACTGCCGCATGAACCGCTCCACACGGGCCGCCGGGAGCTCAGGCTGCGTCGCGCGGAGCTCCTCCACCCAGGCGGGGTCGATCTCGAGCGGCACCAGGTCCGGGTCCGGGAAGTACCGGTAGTCGTGCGCCTCCTCCTTGCTGCGCAGCGGGGTCGTGATCCCCGTGTCCGGGTCGAAGTGCAGGGTCTCCTGCTCTATCGTCTCGCCGGCCTCGAGCAGCGCGATCTGCCGCGGGATCTCGGCGTCGAGCGCCTGCTGCAGGTAGCGGAAGCTGTTCATGTTCTTGAGTTCGGTCCGCGTCCCCAGGGCGTCGCTGCCGGCGGGCCGGACGCTCATGTTGGCGTCCCACCGCACCTGACCCTCCTCCATGGTGCACTCGCTCACGCCCAGCTCCATCACCGTCGCGCGGAGCTGCTGGAGGAACTCGCGCGCCGCCTCGGGCGACGGTATGTCCGGCTCGGTGACGATCTCGATGAGCGGAGTGCCGCTGCGGTTGAAGTCGACCATGGAGTAGTCCGACCCCGCGATGCGCCCCGTCTCGCCGCCGGCGTGGATGAGCTTGGCCGCGTCCTCCTCCATGTGGACCCGGTTGATCCGGCAGCGCAGTCTCTCGCCATCCACCCAGTAGTCGAACCAGCCGGCGGTGGCCAGCGGCTCGTCGTACTGGCTGATCTGGTATGCCTTGGGGAGATCCGGGTAGAAGTAGTTCTTGCGGTGGAAGACGCTGCGCGGGCGCACGGTGCAGTTCAGCGCCAGGGCGATGCGTGCCGCGTACTCGACGGCCCGCCGGTTCACCACCGGCAACGCGCCGGGGTGCGCCAGGCACACCGGACAGGTGTGGAGATTGGGGTCGTCGCCCCTGGTGACGGCGCAGCCGCAGAACATCTTGGTCTGCGTGTCGAGTTCCACGTGCATCTCGAGCCCGATGACGGGCTCCCAGTCGGGATGCGTGCCGTCCTCGTGCCCGACGAGCCGCCGGCGGTCGTCGCTCATGGGTGCGTGTCCTCCGGGCGAGGGGTCGTGTCTGCCGAGCCCCGGTCCCGCTCCCCCGACGAGGATCTCGAGCCGCGGAACGGAGGCGCGGTGTCGAAGCCGATCGCGCCCTCGAGCGCATGGGCCGCCGCCAGCACCCGGTTCTCGCTGAACGCCGGTCCGATGAGCTGGAACCCGACCGGCAGGCCGCCGCTCAGTCCGCACGGGATGCTGATCGCCGGCAGGCCGGCGAGGTTGGCGGGGATGGTGCAGACGTCGCTCATGTACATGGCGAGTGGGTCGGAGGTCCGCGAGCCGGCCGTGAACGCGACGGTCGGCGACGTGGGCGACGCGATCAGGTCGACCTGGCTGAAGGCGTGGTCGAAGTCGCGGCAGACGAGACTGCGCACCCTCTGGGCACGCCCGTAGTAGGCGTCGTAGTACCCGGCGGAGAGGGCGTAGGTGCCGATCATGATCCGGCGCTTGACCTCCGGACCGAACCCCTCGCTGCGCGTGCGTTCGTAGAGGTCGGTGAGGTCGACGGGGTCGGAGCAGCGGTACCCGTAGCGTACCCCGTCGAAGCGGGCGAGGTTGGCCGACGCCTCAGCCGGCGCGATGACGTAGAACGCCGGCAGCGCGTACTCGGTGTGCGGGAGGGAGACCTCCACGCACCTGCCGCCCAGCTCCTCGATACGTGCGAGCGTCTCGTCGAAGCGCGCCCGCACCCCGTCCTCGAGACCGACGTCCAAGTATTCGGACGGCACGCCGATCCGCAGGCCGTCGAGCCTCTCGGCCGACGGAAGGACGACCGGCTCCGGAAGCTCGACGCTGGTCGCGTCGCGGGGGTCGCGCCCGGTGATGTGCTGGAGCAGCAGGGCGCAGTCATAGACCGACCGCGTGAGTGGGCCGATCTGGTCGAGCGAGCTGGCGAAGGCGACGAGGCCGTAACGGCTCACGGCGCCGTACGTGGGCTTCATGCCGACCACGCCGCAGAGCGACGCCGGCTGACGGACGGATCCGCCGGTGTCGCTGCCCAGCGCCCAGAGCGCCTCGCCGGCCGCCACCGCGGCGGCGGAGCCGCCGCTGCTGCCGCCCGGCACGGTGTCGAGATCCCACGGATTGGCGGTGACTTGGTAGGCCGAGTACTCGGTGCTCGACCCCATGGCGAACTCGTCGAGGTTCGTCTTGCCCAGCATGACCACGTGGCCGTCCCACACCTGGCGCACGGCGGTCGCGGTGTACACCGGCTGATAGTTGTGCAGCATCCTGGAGGCGCACGTGGTGGTGACGCCCTCGGTGACCAGATTGTCCTTGACGGCGATCGGCAGCCCGGCCAGCGGACCCCGCATCGCCTGCATCTCGCGGTCCACCTTGGTGGAGTACTTGGCGGCGTTGTCCGCGGTGACGAGGATGAAGGCCTTGACCTTGTCCTCCACCGCGGCGATCTGGTCCAGGAAGACCTTGGTCAGCTCCGCCGCGGAGATCTCGCCGTCGACCAGCAGCCGCTTGGCGTCGCGCGCCGTGAGCCGCAGGGGATCCAGCGTGGTCACGTCACCCCATCCTCGGCACGCGGAAGCAGTCGTCGCTCACCGCGGGGGCGTTGCGCAGGGCCTCGTCGCGCGTGAGACCGGGACGCCGCTTGTCTTCGCGCGTGACGTTGACGACGTCGAGCACGTGCGCCGTCGGCCGCACGCCCGTCACGTCGATCTCGCTCATCTTGCCGACATGCGCGAGGATCCTCGCGAGCTCGCCGGCCATCGTCGCCCTCTCCTCGGACGTGACACGAAGACGAGCCAGCCTCGCGACGTGAAGGACGTCGTCTTCGGAGATCATGTCGCGTTCCTCCTGCGGGAGACGCCGAAACGGGACGGCCATCTTACTGCAGCCCCGGACCGCCGACAAGAAAGGGGCCCGCCGGCGCCGCCGCCGACGAGCCCCCCGGAGTACGCGCTTCAGTCAGTCGACGGGGCGGACCGTGGAGGCCTGGAGTCCCTTGTCGCCCTCGGTGATCTCGAACTCGACGCGCTGCCCCTGGACGAGCGTCTTGTAGCCGTCCATGGCGATCTCGGAGTAGTGCACGAAGAGGTCGTCGCCGTCTGTGCGTTCGATGAAGCCATACCCCTTCTCGTTGCTGAACCACTTCACGGTGCCCTGCGCCAAAACCTCCGCCTCCTGTCCGCAGCCACGTGTCCGCGTCGCACCTCGGGTGAGGCCCCGCGGCCCGTCGACGCCACCGCAGGGTACACCACGCCTCATGGCGTGTAAATGGACCCGGAACCTCACGGGGAGGACGAGCGCCGGGCCGGCCTGCAAGGGGCCCGGCGTCGGTCCCGCGACGGATGCGGACAAGCGGATGGCCGGGAGCCGGCGACGGAAGCGTCACCCGCCGCCGGACGGCGGTCATGCGCGGCGCGAGAGCAGCGCGGCGCGCAGCATGCTCTCCCACAGCCCGAAGAGCGGCTCGAGGTCGAGCCCGTGTGGGTCGAGGAGCTTCTGGACGGCCAGACCGTCCGTCATGGCCACCATGAGGCAGGCGTAACCGCGCAGCGCCTCGTCCGCCACGGTCGTCGTGTCGCCGAGACCCTCCACATAGAGGTCGCGATACCACTCGTACAACGCCGCGACCCTCTCGCGCAGTTCCTCGTCCAGCACCACGTGGGGGAGAAGGGCGAAGAAATCGCGGAAGGCGGCGCGGTCGGCGACGAGCTGACGGTCGGCGGCGACGAGCCCGCGCACGCGCTCGCCGGGCTCCTGCGCCTGCGTCTCGGCGACCGCGTTCAGGCTCTGGTCGTGACTGAGCGAATCGACCACCGCGGCGACGAAGGCCGCCTTGCTCCCGAAGTGATAGCGCACCGCATCCCGGTAGACGCCCGCCTCGGCGGCGACGGCCTCCACGGTGAGGGACTCGTATCCTCCCCGCGCCAGCAGACGGCGCGCGGCGGCCACCAGTCTCCTGGCCGTGGGCGCCAGCCGGGCCGTCGGGCTCTCGCAGGTCTCGCGTCGGTCGCCGTTCACGGGCGTCACCCTATCATCGCCCCCGGGGGTTTCTGCCTGCGCGGCCCATTGTGCTCTAGGGGGATCCACGATAGGCTGAACCAAGTCGTTCGGTCATACGACCGAACTGTACTGCACATCAAGGGATTCTGCAGCCGCAACACAGGGGGTTAGGGGATGGAGGAGGCACTCCGGCAGCAGGCGCTGCAACGCTCACGCAAGGCTCTGGACCTCATGGCCAGGTCGCAGCTCGACGCGGACGAGCAGCAGGCGGTGGTCGACGACTGCCGCATCAACTTCGAGCGCTACGTCAACCCGGGCATCCTCGAGTATCGCAAGTCCTGCTCCACCGACTACACCGCGGTGGAGTGGCGCGACGAGGGCAACGTCTTCTACGACATCCACGGCAAGCAGTTCATCGACTGCCTCGGCGGTTACGGCATCTACATGCTCGGCCACCGGCACCCGACCGTGGTCAAGGCGGTCACGGACCAGCTCCAACATCAGGCGCTCCACTCACAGGAGCTGCTCGACCCGATGCGCGGTTACGCCAGCGAGCTGCTCGCCATGCTCACGCCGGGCGACCTGCGCTACACGTTCTTCTGCAACTCCGGGACCGAGGCCAACGAGGGCGCGCTCAAGCTGGCCAAGCTGCACGGCAAGCGCAAGAAGGCCAACCATACGAACGGCATCATCAGCTGCCTGCGGGGGTTCCACGGCAAGTCGTTCGGCAGCCTCAGCATCACCGGCAAATCCGCCTGGCGCGAGCCGTTCTACCCGCTGGCCCCCAACGTCCGCTTCGTCCCCTACGGGGACGCCGACGCACTCGACAAGGAGCTCGACATCTGCGACACGATCGGGCTCGACATCGCGGCCTTCGTCGCCGAGCCGGTGCAGGGCGAGGCCGGGGCCCACGTGCCGCCGGACGACTACTTCCCCAAGGTGCGCGAGATCTGCGACAAGTGGGGTGTCCTCTTCATCGCCGACGAGGTCCAGACCGGCATGGGACGCACCGGCACCCTGTGGGGCATCGACCACTGGGACGTCACTCCCGACATCATGACCATGGGCAAGGCTCTCGGCGGTGCGGTGATCCCGGTGGGGTGCTTCATCTCCACGCCCGAGATCTTCGAGCCGTTCATGGAGAACCCGTACCTCCACACGACGACGTTCGGGGGCAACCCCATGGCCACCTCGGCGGTGATCGGGGCCCTGCACGCCACGCTCGAGGAGGACATCCCCGGCCAGGCCGCGGCGAAGGGCGCCTGGCTTCGCGAGCGATTCCTGGAACTCCAGGGCAAGTACCCCGAGCTCCTCGAGGAGGTCCGGGGGCTCGGACTGCTCATCGGGCTCGAGTACTGCAGCGAGGCGGCCGGTTACGCCGTCGCGACCGGCCTCTTCGGCGAGGGCGTGCTGACGGGCGGCACGCTCTTCAGCGCCAAGACCTTCCGCATCGAGCCGCCGGCGACCCTGACACAGCATGAGATGGACGAGATCGTGGCGCGCCTGGACCGCGTGATGGGCCACGTGCAGGAGGAGGTCCGCGCCGGGAGGATCGCCGCCGAGTGAGGGCGACCGCGGTCGGCGGCGCGGGTCGCGCCGCCGACCGCGGTCCCGAGCGGCG
>JAAYBE010000164.1 GCA_012719015.1 Actinomycetota bacterium | reverse complement strand
TGGGACCACGGCTGGGGCTGGTGGCCGGGCAACACCATGCAGGACCGCACCAGCAACGACTACCTCGACATGCACGAGCTGCGCCACGCGCTCGAGGCCGTGGACGGGGTGAACATGATCGGCATGGACACGTGCCTGGCCCAGATGATCGAGGTCCAGGCCGAGCTGCGGGGGTGCGCGCGGGCCGTGGCAGGCTCCGAGGACGCGATCGGCTACACGGGGTTCGCCTACGACCGCCTCCTGACGGGCCTGCAGGCCGAGCCGACGATCGGCGCTCCGGGGCTCGCCAAGCTGGCCGCCAGGAACATGCGGCCGGGTCACGACAAGTGGACGGCGGCGGCGTCGGCGGTGCGGCTCGACGCGCGCTGGGACGAGCTGGCGAGCGCCGTCAGCGACCTCTCCTGGGATCTCGCCGTGGGTCTGCGCAAGCATCGCAAGGCGTACGCCAGGGCGCGACGGCAGACGGCGCGCCTCCCGCAGGCGGGCTACCCGGAGGTGCGCGACCTGTACGACGCCGCCGCCAAGCTGCGCAAGCACGTCCCCTCCCGCATGATCAAGGCCGACTGCACCCGGGTGATGAGGGCGGTCCGCCGGGGGGTGACCTACGAGTGGCACACCAAGGCCGAGGGCAGGCTGCACGGCATCAGCTTCTACTGGCCGGCCTCGCCCGCGCCGCCGCGTCCGGGCTCCAGCTTCTCGCAGTGGGTCGACTTCGGCTACTACGGCGCGCAGCTCAACTTCACGCGGCTCACCTACTGGGGCGACTTCCTCGCCGCGTGGGGCAGGTGAGCGCGGCCGGCGGCGGCCGACGAAGCTACCCGCTCGGCCTCGCGGCGCTCGGTCGCGCCTCGACCTTGACAGAGCCGCCCGCCGCCGTATCATCGCGCGGCCCTCCCTCATCGGGAGGCGAGGATCCAGGAGGCCCCTTGTGAGCAGCCGCGGCGTCGGCAGCATAGTCCCCAAGGCGCACTGGGCCCTCCACGTCGCGAAGGAGTCCGCGAAGGCGCGCCTCATCACGCCCCGTCAGACGCTGCCCGCGGACACGCCGCCGACGGTCCCCGACTGCACGATCCTCGGCAACGTCCGGGTGCCCATGTCGGACGGCGTGCGCCTGCTCGCCGACGTCTACCTGCCGGCGGGGCCGGGCGTCGAGGGGCCGTTCCCGACCATCCTCATCCGTCTGCCCTACGGCAAGACGGAGGCCTACTGCTCCATGCCGGCGCACGGCAAGTACTGGGCCCGGCGCGGCTACGCCTGCGTGATCCAGGACGTCCGCGGGCGCTTCGGCTCGGAGGGCGTCTACGAGCCGTTCGTCAACGAGGCCGAGGACGGCTACGAGACGCTCGACTGGGTGGCGGCCCAGCCTTGGTGCGACCGCAACATCGGCATGACCGGCGAGTCCTACTACGGGTACGTGCAGTGGGCCGTCGCGCCGCTCGGCCACCCCGACCTCAAGTGCATCGCCCCCGGTGACACCGCCGCCGACATCTACGCCTCCTGGGTCTACAACGACAACGCCTTCTGCCTGAGCACGATGGGCGGCTGGGCCTACTCCGTCAACGGCAAGCTGTACCACAACGAGTTCCTCATGGACCCCTGGCATCTGCCCCTCGCCGGGATGCCCGCCGCCGCCGGTCATCCCAGCAAGGCCTACTCGGAGTGGATGCGTCACCCGACGCGTGATGAGTACTGGGACCGCGTCAACGTCTGCGGGCGCTACCAGGACATCAAGATACCCGTGCTGCACTGGGGCGGCTGGTACGACGTCTTCCTCAACGGGACCATCGGCGGCTGGGAGGGCATGCGCGAGCAGGGCCCGGAGGTGTCGCGCGACCGGCAATGGCTCATGATCGGCGCGACCGACCACGAGCTCTCGCCGGAGTCCACCGGGCGCATCGGCAGGCTGGCTCTCGAACGCCATGGCTACGTCCACGACCGCGTGAAGACGTTCATGGACTGCTGGCTGAAGGGCGAGGACGACGGCGTGACGCAGGGCGGCCGCGTCATGTACTTCACCATGGTGCGCAACGAGTGGCGGCGCACGGACGAGTGGCCGCCGAGGGAGGTCGAGTACCGGCGCTACTACCTGCACGGCGACGGCGCGGCCGGCTCGCCCGATGCGGCCGGCTCGCTGAGCACCGAGGCGCCGTCCGACGAGCCCGCCGACCGCTTCACCTACGACCCGCGCGACCCCGTCGCCTACTGGCTCGGCATCGACATCTGGGAGCTGGCCAGGCACATGGGCGACCGCCGCAAGGTCGAGCGCCGGCGCGACGTCCTCGTGTACTCCACGGGGCCGCTCGACTCCGACCTCGAGGTGACCGGCCCCGTGTCGGTGCGGCTCTCGGCGGCGACGTCGGCGCGCGACACCGACTTCACCGCCGCGCTCGTCGACGTCCACCCCGACGGCTACGCCCATCTCGTGCAGGAGGGCATCAGGCGGGCGCGCTTCCGCGAGTCGGACGCGCGCGAGAGCCCCGTCGAGCCCGGCGCCGTGTACGCCTACGACATCGACCTCTGGGCGACCAGCTACGTCTTCCGCACCGGCCACCGCATCCGTCTCGAGGTCTCGAGCAGCAACTTCGACCGCTACGACCGCAACCTCAACACGGGCCGGTTCGCGTTCGACGACGAGATCGTGCCGGCCGAGCAGACCGTGCACCACTCGGCCGTGCACCCGAGCTTCCTGACGCTCCCGGTGATGCCCGGGCGGTGATCTCCCTGTCGGCGGTCAAGCGAGAGCCAAGCGCCCGTCGGGGG
>JAAYBE010000163.1 GCA_012719015.1 Actinomycetota bacterium | reverse complement strand
TTCGACCTCATCTACGCCATGACGGCGATCTACGCGGTCGGCGACCAGGCGGCCGCTTTCCGCGAGCTGGCGATGCTCGCCGCGCCCGACGCCGAGCTGCGCCTCCTCGAGTACTCCGCCCCGGAGGGCGACCGGGCGGGCGCCTTCTGCGGCGGTCTGGGCCGCGGTCGGTGGCGCCCGCTGCGACCGCGGGAGCTGCCGACGACCCTCGCCGCCGCCGGGTGGACCTCCGTCCGTGTATGCGACCTGCGGCCGGAGTTCGTGCTCTGGTACCGGCGTCTCAACGAGCGCATCGCCGCCAGGCGCGCGGCGATCGTGCGGGACTTCGGCGCCGAGTGGCATGCGTTCGTCGCCGACGAGTATGCGGGCATGCTGGAGGCGATCCGGGCCGGCGGGCTCGGCGGCATACTGGTCCGGGCGCGCCGCGGCGGGGACCTCGAGAGCGCCGCCCGCGGCCCCGCGTGAGGCTAATCGGCGTCGATCTCCTCGTCGGTGGCGCCGCTCTCGCTGACGACCATGCGGGCGATGGCGCTGACGACGTCGCCCTCGCGCATGTTCATCACCCTGACGCCCTGCGTGGCGCGACCGTGCCGGCTGATACCGTCGGCGCGCATGCGGATCACCACGCCGTCGCGGCTCTGCAGCATGATCTCGTGGTTGTCGCGCACGACCTTGACGCCGACGAGGTAGCCCTTGCGGTCGGTGAGCGCGATGGTGCGCACGCCGATGCCGCCGCGGCCGGTGATGCGATACTCGCTGATGGGCGTGCGCTTGCCGAACCCGTTCTCGGTGACGACGAACAGGTCGCTGTCGTCGCGGGCGACGTCCATGCTGATCACCTCGTCGCCCCTGCGCAGCTTCATGCCGCGCACGCCGGAGGCGCTCCGGCCCATGGGCCGGACGTCGCTCTCGTGGAAGCGGATGGCCTGGCCCAGGCGACTGACCATCATGACGTCGTCGTCCCCGGAGGTGTGGCGCACCGCGAGCAGCTCGTCTCCCTCACGGATGTCGATGGCGATGATGCCGTCGCTCTTGCGCGGCGTGTTGTAGCTGGCGAACAGGGTCTTCTTGACCACGCCGAGCTTCGTGCCGAAGACGAGGTACCTGCCCTCGGTGACGTCGAAGTTGCGCGTGTTGATGACCGCGCAGATCTTCTCCTCCTGCCGCAGCGGCAGAAGGTTGACGATGTGCTTCCCCTTGGCGTTGCGGCCGGCGAGCGGAAGCTCGTGCACCTTGAGACGGTACACCTTGCCGACGCTGGTGAAGAACAGCAGGTAGTTGTGCGTGCTCGTGATGAAGAGGTGGTCGACCTCGTCCTCTTCCTTGAGCTCCATGCCGGCCACGCCGATACCGCCGCGCTTCTGCTGCCGGTACGTGGCCACCGGGATGCGTTTGACGTAGCCGGTCTTGGTGATGGTGATCGCCATCTGCTCCTCGGCGATGAGGTCCTCGAGATCGATCTCGCCTTCGTCGGGCACGACCTCGGTGCGGCGGTCGTCGTTGTACAGGCGCTTGACCTCGAGCAGCTCGCTCTTGATGACGCCGTAGATGGCGGATTCGTCGCCGAGCAGCTCGCGCAGCTCCTTGATCCGCGCCAGCAGGCCGGCGTGCTCCTCCTTGACCTTGTCGCGCTCGAGCCCGGTGAGGCGATGGAGGCGCAGGTCGAGGATGGCCTGCGCCTGCGGGCGCGTGAGCTCGAAGGTGTCCATGAGCGCCTCGCGCGCCGTGTCGGCGTCGGCCGCCCGGCGGATGATGCTGATGACCTGGTCCAGGTTGTCGAGGGCGACCAGGAGGCCCTCGAGGATGTGCGCCCTGGTCTCGGCCTTGTCCAGCTCGAACTTGGTCCGCCGGACGACGATCTCCTTCTGGAAGGCGATGTACGCCTGGAGCATCTCCGGCAGGGTGAGCGTGCGCGGCACCCCGCCCACGAGGGCGATGTTGATGACCCCGAAGGTGGTCTGCATCTGGGTGTGCTTGTAGAGCTTGTTGAGCACCACCACGGGGACGGCGTCCCGCTTGAGCTCGATGACCAGACGCATGCCGGCGCGGTCTGACTCGTTACGCAGATCGCTGATCTCGGTGATCTTCTTCGCCTTGACCAGGTCGACGATGCTCTCGATGAGGGCGGCGCGGTTGACCTGGTAGGGCAGCTCGGTGACCACGATGGCGCTCTTGCCCCCCTTGAGCTGCTCGGTGTGCGCCTTGGCGCGTACGCGGATGCGTCCGCGCCCGGTGCGGTACGCCTCCTTGAACCCAGCGGTGCCGAGGATGACCCCGCCGGTGGGGAAGTCCGGCCCTTTGATGAACCGCATGAGGGCGTCGGCGTCGGCCCCGGGGTGGTCGATGAGATGCTCCACGGCGTCGACCACCTCGCCGAGGTTGTGCGGCGGGATGTTGGTCGCCATGCCGACCGCGATGCCGGCCGCGCCGTTGACCATGAGGTTCGGCATGCGGCTCGGCAACACCACGGGCTCGCGTCGCGTCTCGTCGTAGTTGGGCATCCACTCGACCGTGTTGGCGTCGATGTCGCGCAGCATCTCCACGGCGATCTTGCTGAAGCGGGCCTCCGTGTAGCGCATGGCCGCGGGCGAGTCGCCCTCCACCGAGCCGAAGTTGCCCTGGCCGTCGACCAGCGGGTAGCGCATGTTGAAGTCCTGCGCCATGCGCACCAGGGTGGGGTAGATGACGGCCTCGCCGTGGGGGTGGTAGTTGCCGCTCGTGTCGCCGGCGATCTTGGCGCACTTGCGGTGCTGCTTGTTGGGGGCGAGGCCGAGGTCGTTCATCGCCACGAGGATGCGGCGCTGGCTGGGCTTGAGACCGTCGCGGACGTCGGGGAGGGCGCGGTCGGTGAGGACGCTCATCGCGTAGTCGATGAACGACGAGCGCATCTCGTCTTCGAGCTCGACGGGCTCGATCTTGCCCTCCAGCGTCTGCAACGAGTCAGACATCGAGGAACCGCACCTCCTTCGCGTTCTTCTCGATGAACTCGCGCCGCGGCTCGACCTTGTCGCCCATCAGCATCGTGAAGACCTCGTCGGCGGCCTGCGCGTCCTCCATGGAGACGAGCATCAGCGTGCGCGTCATGGGGTTCATGGTGGTGTCCCAGAGCTGCTCCGGGTTCATCTCGCCGAGGCCCTTGAAGCGCTGCAGCTGGATGCCCTCCTTGGTGAGCTCGACGATCTGCACGCGCAGCTCCTCATAACTCGTGGCCTCGGCCTTGCGGTTGCCGAGGCGGAGCGTGAACGGCGGGCATCCGACCAGCTCCCGGACGCGGGCGTGGACCTTCTTCAGCGCCTGGAACTCGCGCCCGGAGAGGGCCGCGAACGGGATCCTCAGGTTCGCGGCCAGCCCCGTGCGCCGCTCGACCAGGCGCACGTCGGCCGCCCGCTCCTCGTCGTCGACGTCGAGGACGTCGATGACGTAGCGCTTGTCGATGTCCTCGCGCAGCGCCGCCAGCAGCTCCGGGAAGCCGGCGATGTCGGCCTCGACGATCGGCCCGTTCTTGAGCCAGTCGATGAGGTCGCCCCCCCACTGGCTCTTGAGCTTCTTGACCCAGCCGTCGTACTCGCCGAAGAGCTTGAGGAAACGCTGGTACTTGGCCTCGCTGAACGTGAAGCCCGTGTCGGTGTTGTCGACGCGGATCTGCTCGAGCCGGCCGCGCAGCAGGATCTCCTCGAGCTGCGCCTCCTTGTGGATGTACTGCTCCTGGTTGCCCTGCTTGAGGCGGTAGAGCGGCGGCTGGGCGATATAGACGTAGCCGGCCTCGACCAGCGGTTTCATGTGTCGGAAGAGGAAGGTGAGGATGAGCGTCCTGATGTGCGAGCCGTCCACGTCGGCGTCGGTCATGATGATGATCTTGTGGTAGCGCGCCTGCTCGACGGCGAACTCCTCGCCGATGCCGGCCCCGATGGCGCTGATCATCGTGAGGATCTCCTGGTTCTGGAGGATCTTGTCGATGCGCGCCTTCTCGACGTTGATGATCTTGCCGCGCAGCGGCAGGATGGCCTGGAACGACCGGTCGCGCGCCTGTTTGGCGGAGCCGCCGGCCGAATCGCCCTCGACCAGGTACAGCTCGCTCAGCGCGGCGTCCCTGATGGAGCAGTCGGCCAGTTTGCCCGGCAGCGTGCTGCCCTCGAGCAGGCCCTTGCGGCGCGTGAGGTCGCGCGCCTTGCGGGCCGCGCTCCGCGCCCGCGCCGCGTTGATCGCCTTCTCGACGATCTGCCGCGCCTCGCTCGGGTTCTCCTCGAGGAACTCGGACAGCTTGGCGTTGACCGTGGTCGCGACCAGCGAGCTGATCTCGGTGTTGCCGAGCTTGGTCTTCGTCTGGCCCTCGAACTGCGGGTTCTTGAGCTTGACGGAGACGAGCGCCGTGAGTCCCTCACGCATGTCCTCGCCGGTGAGGTTCTCGTCCTTCTCCTTGAGCAGGTTCTTCTGCCGCGCGTAATCGTTGACGGTGCGGGTGAGCGCGGAGCGGAAACCGGAGAGGTGCGTGCCGCCCTCGGTCGTGTTGATGTTGTTGGCGAACGTGAACACCGACTCGTTGTACGACGAGTTCCACTGCATGGCGATCTCGGCCGCGCCGTCGGGGGTCTCGTTCTCGAAGTAGATGATGCTGCGGTGGATGGCGTCCTTGTCGCGGTTGATGTACCTCACGAAGTCCCGGATGCCGCCGTCGTACTTGAAGGTGACACTCTCGCCGTCGGCGCGTTCGTCGTTCAGCGAGATGCTGAGCCCCCTGGTGAGGAAAGCCGTCTCCCGCAGCCGCTGGGCGAGCACGCGGTAGTCGTACTCGACCTCGTCGAAGATGTCCGCGTCCGCGAGGAACGAGACCGTGTTGCCCGTGGGGGCGCGCTTGCCGAGCTTCTCCTTCTTGACCAGGTCGGTGACCGGGGTGCCGCGCTCGAAGCGCTGGTACCAGTGGTAGCCGTCCCGGTAGATGTCGAGCTCGAGCCACTCGCTGAGCGCGTTGACGACCGACACGCCGACGCCGTGCAGACCGCCGGACACCTTGTACCCGGCGCCGCCGAACTTGCCGCCGGCGTGCAGCATGGTCAGCACGATGGTCGCGGCGGGCTTGCCGTACTTCTCCATGATCCCGACAGGGATGCCGCGACCGTCGTCGCTCACGGTGATGGAGTTGTCCGGGTTGATGATGACGACGATGCCGGAGCAGTGTCCGGCCAGAGCCTCGTCCACCGAGTTGTCCACGACCTCGTACACGAGGTGATGCAGGCCTCGCGGCCCGGTGGAGCCGATGTACATGCCGGGGCGTTCACGGAC
>JAAYBE010000162.1 GCA_012719015.1 Actinomycetota bacterium | reverse complement strand
AGCAGGACATCGAGCAGGCCAAGTCCCTGCTCAAGCAGGCCGGCTACGACAACAACCTCACCGTCGAGCTGGTGACCTCGGGCGAGGCGCTCGGCGCCGACGAGGTGGCGGCGGCGCAGATCTTCGCCGAGCAGGCCAAGGAGGCGGGCGTCACAGTCACCCTGAAGAAGACCGACTCGGCCACCTTCTACGGCAAGGACTACCTGAGCTGGCCGTTCGCGCAGGACTTCTGGAGCACGCGCGGCTACCTCGAGCAGGCCGGCCAGGGCACGATGCCGGGCGCGCCGTACAACGAGACGCACTGGAAGCACGACGAGTGGCTGGCGATCGTGAAGGAGGCCTTCACCACGGTCGACGAGGCCAAGCGCAACGAGCTCGTCGCCGCGGCCCAGGAGATCGAGTACAACGAGGGCGGCTACATCATCTGGGCCTGGCGTAACCAGGTCGACGCCTACTCCACCAAGATCACCGGCCTGCAGGAGGACCCGATGGGATACTGGCTCGGCCGCTGCGACTTCCGTAAGGTCTACTTCGTCTGATCCGCGACCGCCGCGGCGGCGGGCCCCCCGCTCAGAAGGGCGCCCGCCGCCGTGCCGGTCCGTGTGACCGTGACGGCCTCGTTCGACGGGTCCGTCACTCGATGTGTAAAGGGGAGCACAGTGTCTACTAGCCGCTCAGCAGGGGGCCGGGATCGATGCCGCCTCTCCTGAAACTGATCCTGATCCGGGTCGGCCTCGGCCTTCTGACCCTGTTCCTGGTCTCCGTGGTGGTGTTCGCGGCGACGCAGGCGTTGCCGGGCGACACCGCCCGTGCCATCCTGGGCAAGGAGGCCGCCGACAAAGCCCGCTACGAGGCCCTGCGCAAACAGCTGGGTCTCGACCGGCCCATCCACGAGCAGTACATCGAGTGGCTGGGCGGCGTCGTCACCGGCGACATGGGCGACTCGCTGGTGCAGGACGAGCCCGTCACGAAGCTGCTCGGTCGGCGTGTGGTCAACACCTTCACCCTGGTGTTCGTGGCCGCCGTGCTGAGCGTGCCGATCTCGCTTCTGCTGGGCTCGCTCACCGCGCTCAAACGCGACACCCTGTTCGACACCTCCATCACCGTCGGGAGCCTGTCGCTGGCGGCCCTGCCGGAGTTCGTGATCGGCATCGCGCTCATCCTGTTCTTCGCCACCCAGGTCCTCAAGGGCGCGATGCCGGCGGTCTCCCGGGTCGACCCGGGCCTGCCGATCTACCAGCAGCTCAAGCTGTTCATCCTGCCGGCGGTCACCTTGACACTGGCGGTGGCGCCGTACATCCTCCGCATCCTGCGCGCCAGCACGATCGAGGTGCTGGAGAGCGAGTACGTCATGATGGCGCGCCTCAAGGGATTGCCCGAGCGGCTCGTGCTCAACCGGCATGCGCTGCCCAACGCGCTCGCCCCGGCGCTCCAGGTCACGGCCCTCAACCTCGCGTGGCTGGCGGGCGGCGTCGTCGTGGTCGAGTACCTGTTCGCCTTCCCCGGCATCGGGTCACTACTGGTCGACTCCGTCGCCAACCGTGACATGCCCATGGTGCAGGCCATCTGCCTCATCATCGCCGCCGTGTACGTGCTCGCCAACCTCACCGCCGACATCCTCACGATCCTTGTCAGCCCACGACTCAGGACGGGCCTGCGATGAGTACTCCAGAGATCAGAGTCGGCGACTCCGACCTCGCCGAGCTCGAGCCGGCGGTCATCCAGTCCGAACGCCGTCGTTCCGAGTGGCTCATGACCCTCAGCGAGGCGTGGCGCATGGGCCGCACCAAGATCGGCGTGGGCATCTTCCTGGTCATCATCGCGATCGCCGTCGTGGGGCCATGGGTGGCGCCGTACTCGCCGACGGAGCTGGTGGCGCCGCCGTTCTCGGCGCCCGACATCCCCAAGCTGTGGCTCGGGAGCGACTACATCGGCCGCGACGTGCTCACGCGCGTGCTCTACGGTGGCCGTACCGTCATCCTGCTCGCCCTGGCGGCGACCGTCATCGGCCTCGGGGTCGGGGTGACCCTGGGGCTGATCACCGGGTACGCGCGGCGCTGGATCGACGAGACGATCATGCGCCTCCTGGACGTCGTCCTCGCTTTCCCGCAGATCGTCCTCACGCTGTTGTTCGTCTCGATCCTCGGCCCACGCCTGTGGCTCATCGTGCTCATCGTGGGCATCTCGCACGCGCCGCGCATCGCGCGCGTCGCGCGTGCGGCCACGCTCGAGGTGGCGCAGCGTGACTTCGTGCGTGCGGCCGAGGCCTTCGGCATCGCCCGCTGGAAGATCCTCTTCAACGAGATCATGCCGAGCATCACCAGCCCGTTGCTGGTGGAGTTCGGCCTGCGCCTCACCTACTCGATCGGACTCATCGCCGCGCTGTCGTTCCTCGGGTTCGGCATGCAGCCGCCGTCCGCCGACTGGGGCCTCATGATCAACGAGAACCGCATCGGCATCGTGATCCAGCCGTGGCCGGTGTTCGTGCCCGTCCTGCTGATCGGCATCCTGACCATCGCCACCAACCTCATCGCCGACGGGCTGGGTCGTGCGCTGATCGGTATCGAACGCGACACGGGGGTGGGGTGATGGAGGCGACCATGGCTCGAGAGGCCGCTCCTGCCGGCGAGCGCGAGGCCGTGCTCAAGGTCCACGGGCTGCGCATCGTCCTCGACCCGTCGGGCGTCGACATCGACGACGAGGTCTCGCTCCAGATCCATCGCGGCGAGGTGCTCGGGCTCGTCGGTGAGTCGGCCTCCGGCAAGACCACCGTCGGGACCAGCCTGCTCAACTACCAGCGCCGCGGGGCCAAGATCGAGGCGGGCCGCATCGAGATCGACGGCCAGGATGTGCTCAGCATGAGCACCGAGGCGCTGCGCAAGATCCGCGGCGGCGCCATCAGCTACGTGCCGCAGGACTCCTCTGCGTCCCTCAACCCGGCGCTGCGCATCGGCAAGCAGCTGCTCGAGATCCTCGAGATCCACGGCTTCGGGGAGTCGCAGGCTGACCGTGAGGCACGCCGGGCGGAGATGATGGCGGAGGTCCTCCTGCCGTCGGACGAGCAGTTCCTGCGCCGGTATCCGCACCAGCTCTCAGGCGGGCAGCAGCAGCGCGTGGCGATCGCCATGGCGTTCGCCAACCGTCCCCGGATCATCGTCCTGGACGAGCCCACCACGGCGCTGGACGTCACGACGCAGGCGCACGTGCTCGACACGGTGCGCGACCTCACGCGCTCCTACGGGGTCGCGGCGCTCTACATCACCCACGACCTCGCGGTGGTGGCCAACCTCGCCGACCGTATCGCCGTCATGTACGCGGGCCGGCTGGTCGAGGTCGGTACCCGCGACGAGCTCTTCGACGAGGGCCATCACCCGTACTCACGCAAGCTGCTGGCCTCCATCCCCGACATCACCGGCGAACGCGCCCTGCGGGGCATCCGCGGCTGGGCGCCCCGGCCGGGCCAGCGGCCCTCCGGGTGCACGTTCGCGCCGCGCTGCGACTGGGTGATCGACAAGTGCAGGGCCGAGTACCCGCCCGTCGAGGAGGTCAGCCCGGGGCACACGGTGCGCTGCTGGCGCTACAAGGAGGTCGGCGCGCAGGCGGGCGTGTTCGAGACCGTCGAACTGCGTGACAAGTCGCTCTCGCAGCGGGCTGCGGACGTCAGGGAAGTCATCAGCGTGCGCGACGTCGACGCCTACTATCAGCACAAGAAGACCCTGCACGACATCAACACCAGCCTCAGCGAGCGCCATTGTCTCTCGCTGGTGGGCGAGTCCGGCTCCGGCAAGACCACGCTCGCGCGCTGCATCGCCGGTCTGCATCCGCACAGGATCGTCGGCGACATCGAGTTCAACGGCAAACGGCTGGCGCGCGAGGCGCGCGACCGGCCGCGCGCGACCCGGCAGGCGATCCAGTACATCTTCCAGAACCCGTACAGCTCGCTCAATCCGCGCAAGACCATCGGCCAGATCCTCTCGCAGCCGCTCGGGGTGTTCTTCGACCTCTCGCGCAGCGAGACCGAGGACCGCATGGCCGACGTGCTCGAGAAGGTGGCGCTCGACGCCTCGCTGCTGAGCCGCTACCCGGACCAGCTCTCGGGCGGCGAGCGGCAGCGGGTGGCGATCGCCCGTGGCCTCGCCGCCGAGCCCACGGTGCTCATCTGCGACGAGGTGACCTCGTGGCTGGACGT
>JAAYBE010000161.1 GCA_012719015.1 Actinomycetota bacterium | reverse complement strand
TGGCTGGCGAGGGAGGACTCGAACCTCCAATCCCCTGATCCAGAGTCAGGTGCCTTGCCAGTTAGGCCACTCGCCAGCGGCGCCCGTGAGTGTACCGCGAGGCGGGAGAACGCTCAAGCCCGGCCGCGCCGCGGCCGCCCGGGTACGACGCAGGGCGGCATGACGGACCGGGGCGTCGGACGAACGGCCCGCCCGGACTCCCGGACGGTCACGCGCCCTGGGCCTGCCGGCTCCGCTGCTGCAGCTTGGCCCAGGTGTCCTTGAGGGTGAGCGTCCGGTTGAAGACGGGCGCGCCGGGGACCGAGTCGGGGTCCGGGCAGAAGTAGCCGAGGCGTTCGAACTGGACCGTCTCGCCGACCGGCAGCTCCGCGAGTGACGGCTCCACGAGCGCGCCCGACAGCACCTTCTCCGACTCGGGGTCGACGGAGGCGAAGATGTCGCCGCCGTCGGCGCCCGGATACGGGTCCGCGAACAGGTGTCCGTAGAGCCGTACCTCGGCCGGCACGGCGTGGGCGGCGGAGAGCCAGTGCAGGGTGGCCTTGGGGCGGCGGCCGTCGGGAGCGTCGCCGCCGCGGGTCGCCGGATCGTGCGTGCAGCGCAGTTCCACGATCCGGCCCTCCCGGTCCTTGACCACCTCGCGGCAGGTGATGAAGTAGGCGGAGCGCAGCCGCACCTCGCGGCCCGGGGCGAGGCGGAAGAACTTGCACACCGGCTCCTCCATGAAGTCGGCGCGCTCGATCCAGAGCTCACGGCTGAACGGCACCTTGCGTGTCCCCGCCTGGGGATCCTCGGGGTTGTTGGGGACGTCCATCTCCTCGACCTTGCCCTCCGGGTAGTCGGTGAGGACCACCCTGAGCGGGTCGAGCACGCCGAAGCGGCGCGGCGCCGTGCGATTGAGCACGGTGCGCACGCAGTGCTCCAGCATCTCGACTTCGACGGTGTTGTCGGCCTTGGCGACGCCCACCAGTCTGGCGAAGTCGCGGATACCCTCGGCCGGGAACCCGCGCCGCCGCAAGGCCGACATGGTGGGCATGCGAGGGTCGTCCCAGCCGTGGACGAGACCCCGGTCGACGAGTCGCATGAGCACTCTCTTGGAGACCACGGTGTGCGTGAGGTTGAGGCGCGCGAACTCGTACTGGCGCGGCCGCGACGGGACCGGCAGGTTCTCGATCAGCCAGTCGTAGAGAGGGCGATGGTCCTCGAACTCGAGCGTGCAGAGGGAGTGGGTGATGCCCTCGATGGCGTCCGACTGCCCGTGGGCGAAATCGTAGGTGGGGTAGACGCACCAGGCGTCGCCGGTGCGGGGGTGCTCGGCGTGGAGGATGCGGTAGAGCACCGGATCGCGCAGGTTGATGTTGGGCGCCGCCATGTCGATCCGGGCGCGCAGGACGCGGGCGCCGTCGGGGAACTCGCCGGCGCGCATCCGTGCGAAGAGGTCGAGGTTCTCCTCCACCGGCCGGTCGCGCCACGGGCTCTCGCGGCCGGGCTCGGTGAACGTCCCGCGGTGGGCGCGGATCTCGTCGGCGCTGAGGTCGTCCACGTAGGCCTTGCCGGCCTCGATGAGGTGGACCGCCCACTCGTACAGCTGCTCGAAGTAGTCGGAGGCGAAGTAGAGGTGCTCCCCCCAGTCGAAGCCCAGCCAGCGGACGTCGGCCTCGATGGCGTCGATGTACTCCTGCTCCTCCTTGATCGGGTTGGTGTCGTCGAAGCGCAGGTGGCAGCGTCCGCCGAACTCCCGGGCGACGCCGAAGTTGAGGCAGATCGACTTGGCGTGGCCGATGTGGAGGTAGCCGTTGGGCTCCGGAGGGAAGCGGGTGACGACCTCGCCGACGCGGCCCTCGCGCACGTCCGCGGCGACGATCTCGCGGATGAAGTCGCCGCGTTCGGGCGGCTCTGGCGTGGGGGTACTCACGGGGCTCGAGGATAACACAGGGCGCGACCGGGCACCCGGCGCGTATGATGCCGGATGAGGCCGCGACCCGGGAGGGACACGAGATGTTCGAGCTGCCCGAGCTGACCGTCATCGCCGCGCAGATGAACGACGTCCTCCCGGGGCTGGTGGTCGCAGCCGGGACGATCGGCGTCAGCCCGCACAGGTTCGTCTGGTACGACCGTGAGCCGGAGGAGTTCGCGGCGCTCACGGCGGGCCTCCGTGTGGGGCGGGCGTGGGCCGAGGGCAAGTGGCTCTTCGTGCCGCTCGAGCCCGGCCGCGTGCTGCTGATCGGCGAGTGGGGCGGGCGCATCCGCTACCACGCCGACGCCGCGGACCTGCCGGCCAAGCGGCACCTCGACCTCACCTTCACGACCGGCGCGGCCCTCTCGGCGACCACCCAGATGTGGGGCGGCGTCCACCTCGTCGAGGCCGGCCGTGAGCGCGAGGTCAAGTACGTCAAGGACATGCGTCCCACGCCGCTGGACGAGCGCTTTGACCGTGCATACTTCGGCGAGCTCGTAGCCGCAGCAGGGCAGGACGGCAGGCGCAGCGTCAAGGGGCTGCTGACCCAGGAGCAGCTCATCCCGGGCCTGGGCAACGCGATCGCCCAGGACATCATGGCCCGGGCCCGTCTCCACCCCCGGCGTCCGCTCTCCACGCTCGACGAGGTGCGGCTGGAGGGGCTGTACGAGGCGATCACGGAGACGGTGCGCGCCGTCATCGCCGCCGGCGGGCGCAGCGACGAGCGCGACCTGTTCGGCCACCCCGGCGGGTACGCGCGCCTCATGGACGCCAGGGCGGTGGGTCGCCCCTGCGTCACGTGCGGGACGCCGGTCGAGAAGATCAGCTACCTCGGCGGCGCCTGCTACTTCTGCCCCGCCTGCCAGACGTAGCGGTCGTCCCGAGGGGCTGAGTCAGGCGAACTGCACGGAGCGTTTGGAGAGGCCGAGCCAGTAGCCGGTGACCGGCGCCGCCATGGGAGCACCGGGCTCCGCGGCGCCGAGCGCGACGAAGAGCGGCGCGAAGTGCTCGACCGTGGGGTGCGCGAAGCGCGCGGAAGGGACCTCGCGGAACCGGACCAGCGCGGCGACGTCGTGGCGGCTCAGCGCCGCCGCCGCCCACCGGTCGAAATCCCTCGACCACTCCGGCGGCGGCGCATCGAGGACGAACTCGCGCAGGAAGGGCAGTCCGTGGGTCATGAAGCCGCTGCCCACGATGAGCACGCCCTCGTCACGCAGTGGCCGCAGCGCGGCACCGAGCGCCAGCAGGGCCTCGGGGTCGAGCGTCGGCAGCGAGAGCTGAAGCACGGGCACGTCGGCCTCCGGATACATCGCCGTCAAAGGCACGTAGGCGCCGTGGTCGAGCCCGCGCGCGGGCTCGTGCCCGACGGCCGCCTCGCCCCCGAGGAGGGCCGTGACGCGGGCGCCCAGCCCGGGCGCCGGCGGCGCCGGGTAGGCCGCCTCGTAGTACCGCGCCGGGAACCCGAAGAAGTCGTGGATCACGGGCACTCCCGCCGTGACCGCCCCCGTGGTCGGGGTCGGCCCCTGCAGCCAGTGCGCCGAGACGATCAGCACCGCGGCCGGACGCGGCAGGGCCCCGGCCCAGGCAGCCAGCTCCGCCACCCAGAGCCGGTCGTCGAGCAGGGGCGGCGCGCCGTGGCTGAGGTACAGGGCGGGCACGCGCCCCGGCGTCTGTGCGGCGGCGGCGCGGCGAGCGGCGACCGCCGCCGCCTCCGCCACGTCGTCCCCGCTCACCTCACGCATCCGCGGCCAGCCCTCGTCCGTCATCACCGCTCCTTCGTCGCCGTCGTCCTGGGTCTTCCCGGGCGGAAACGCGCGCTCGCCGGCGCCGCACGCCGGACCCTCTGCGGGATCGCCAGGACCGTCTCCGGGCAAGAGAAGGACCTCCGGAGGCTGATAGAGTCCCGGCCATGGATGAGCGGGCGGGCGTGGACCCCGGACGAGTCGAGGAGCTGTGGCGACGCGAGAGCGCACGGTACGCGCGCCGCCACCCGCGCTGCCTGCGACTGCGCGAGCGCGCCCGGACGAGCATGCCGCACGGCGTGCCGATGCTCTGGATGGCGAGCTACTTCGCGCACCCCCCGGTGTGGATCGACGAGGGCCACGGCGCCCACTTCACCTGCGCGGACGGGCACCGCTTCCTCGACACCAACATCGGCGACAAGAGCACCTTCTGCGGCATCGACCCGGCGCCGGTCGTGCGCGCCGTGCAGCGGCGCGTCGCGGCCGGCGCCCAGTTCATGCTGCCCACGGAGGACGCGCTGGTCGTCGCCGAGGAGCTCGCCCGGCGCTGGCGCCTGCCCTCCTGGCAGTTCACGCTCTCCGCCTCGCAGGCCAACACCGAGGCGCTGCGGCTGGCGCGGCACGCCACCGGCAGGCACAAGCTGCTCAGCTTCACCGGCAACTACGGCGGCCACAGTGACGAGATGCTGACCGCGTTCGCCGGAGAAGGCCGGCTCTCCTATCTGGGTCTGGCGCCGGCCTGCGGCCGCGACCTGGACGTGATCCCCTTCAACGACGCCGGCGCCCTGGAGCGCGCCCTCTCCGGCGACGAGTACGCCTGCGTCTTCACGGAGCCGGCGCTCACCAACCAGGGCGTCGTGCTGCCGGACCCGGGCTTCCACGACGACCTGCGCCGCCTGACGCGCGCGACCGGCACGCTGCTCGTGTTCGACGAGACGCACACCCTGATCTGCGCTCCGGGCGGGCTCACCGAGCGCTGGGGGCTCGAGCCGGACGTCGTGGTGCTGGGCAAGGCCATCGGCGGAGGGCTGCCACTCGGCGCCTACGGCATGAACGCCGCGCTGGCCGCCGCCTTCGAGCGCGGCGAGAGCCTCGCCGGTGAGCCGGGAGAGCTCGCCACCGGCGGCACGCTGTTCGGCAACGCGCTGAGCATGGCGGCGGCCCGGGCCGCGCTGACGGAGGTCCTCACGCCGGCCGCGTACGAGCACGCCGCCGACCTCGGCGCGGAGCTCGC
>JAAYBE010000160.1 GCA_012719015.1 Actinomycetota bacterium | reverse complement strand
TACGGGATCGACTGGGTCGAGCAGCCGACCACGCTGCTCAGCGTGACGGCGCTGCGCCAGGTCCGCGAGGCGGTCCATGTGCCCGTCGCCGCCGACCAGGCCGTGCACACGCCGGCGGACGTCTATGACGTCGTCCGCCAGCGCGCGGCCGACGCCGTCGTCCTCTCGCCGCACGAGGCCGGCGGCCTGCTCGCCTTCCGCAAGGCCGCCGCCATCGCCGAGGCCGGCGGCGTCCCGGTCTGCCTGCACGGGCAGAGCGTCTCGGGCATCACCGACGCCGCCCAGCACCATCTCGGCCTCAGCACGCCCAACCTGACCGACGGCAACCAGATCATGCACCAGTTGCTGGCTGAGGACCTGGTGGACTCACCCGACCTCACGCCGCAGCGCGGCAAGCTCGGTCTGCCGGAGGCGCCGGGGTTCGGCGTGGAGCTTGACCGTGACGCGGTCGCCCGGGCGGCGGAGCGTTACCGGAGGGAAGGACGCCCATGAAGGTGCTGATCGCCGACCAGAAGCTCGTCACCGAGGTCTTCACGATGCAGGAGGCCATCGCCACGATGCGCAGGGCGCTGACGATGCTCGCCGCGGGCGACGTGGTGATGCCTCTGCGGACCATGCTGCAGCTGCCTCGAGGCGATGCGGTCATGGGGCTCATGCCGTCGTACCTCGGCGGTCTGGAGGCGGTGGGGGTGAAGGTCGTCGCCGCGTTCCCCGCCGACTTCGGCAGCGAGTACGACACGCATCAGGGCGTGGTGCTGTTCTTCGAGACCGGGCGGGGACTGCTGCGGGCGATCGTGGACGCGACTTCGATCACCGCGATCCGTACGGCGGCGGTGAGCGGGCTCGCGACCGACCTGCTCGCCAGGCCGGACGCCGCCGACCTCGCGATCATCGGCGCCGGCACCCAGGCGCATACGCATCTGCAGGCGATGCGGGCCGTCCGGCCCGTCCGTCGGGTCCGCGTGTACTCTGTTCCGGCCGGGAGCGCCGCGGAGTTCGCCCGGCGCGAGACCCGGCTCACGGGCCTGCCGGTCGAGGCGGTCGCGACCGCCGAGGAGGCCGTCGCCGGCGCGGACCTGGTCTGCACGACGACCACGGCGCACGAGCCGGTCGTCCGCGGTCCCTGGATCAGTCCGGGGGCGCATGTCAACGCGGTGGGCGCCTACACGCCCACCACGCGTGAGCTCGACTCGGACCTCGTCGCCGGCGCGCGGCTCTACGCCGATCGTCGCGAGTCGCTGACGAGCGAGGCCGGCGAGTTCCTCATCCCCAGAGCTGAGGGGCGTTTCGGAGACGAGCACATCGTCGGGGAGCTCGGCGAGGTGCTGACGGGCAAGGCCCCGGGCCGCACCTCGCCGGACGAGGTCACGTTGTTCAAGTCGCTCGGCATCGCCATCGAGGATCTCGCCGCGGCGCACCGTGTGCACGAGATCTGCGAGGAGCGCGGCCTCGGCGTGTGGCTCGACATCGGCGGGCTGCATTTCGGCAAGGCCGTGGAGGGGTGAAGTGACGGTCGCTCCGTACCCGGAGTTCTTCAACGACGTCTTCGGGCCGGTGATGCAACCTGGCTCCAGCTCGCACACCGCGGGTCCCTGCCGTCTCGGCTATCTCGCCGGCCACCTCCTGGGAGAGCCGCTCGCGAAGATGCGCATGGAGCTCGACGAGCGCGGGTCGTTCACCGGGACCTTCGGCCTCATGGCCGAGGACCGCGCCATGGTCGCCGGCGTCCTGGGCCTGCTGCCCGACGACGCGCGCCTGTTCCGCAGCTTCGAGATGGCCGAGGAGGCGGGGGTCGAGATCGAGTTCGCCTTCACACGGATCGCCGAGAGCCGGCACCCCAACGCGGTGAAGTTCGTGCTCGAGGGGAGGGACGGCCAGACGGCCACGCTGGTCGGCGAGTCCACCGGTGGGGGGATGATCGCGACGGTCGCGCTGAACGGGTTCCTCTACGTGACGACCGGAGACGCCTGGACCCTGTTGGTCGACGACCCGACGGAGGCCCTGGGGACCGGTGAGGTCGAGCGGCTCCGGGCCGCGTTCCCGCGTGTGATGGAGGCGCAGACGCTGCGCGTCGAGGGGCGCGGCGCGCTGCACGTCCTCAGCCTGCCCGACGAACCCGACCTCACCGTCCTCGACCCTCTCCTGGTCCACATCCCCGCGCGGCGCGTCGCGCTGCTGCCGCCGGTGTCGCCGGTCGTGGCGTCGCCGGACCGGAAGCCGCAGCTGTTCACCACCATGACGCGCTGGCGCGAGCTGGCGGAGGAACTCGATCTGCCGCTGTGGGAGGTCGCCGTCCGCTACGAGATGGACGCGTCCGGCTGGTCGCGGGCGCGGGTACTGGGCCGCATGCGAGAACTCGCGGCGCTCATGCGTCGGCAGACGCGGGCCGTGTATGAGGAAGACGTCGAGGTCGTCGAGACCGAGTTCAGGCCCGATTTCGCGCGGCGCTGGCTGCGTCACGCGGAGACGGGCGCGCGGGTCACCGACGGCGTCACGGCGCGGACGGTCAGGTATGCGTACGGGGCCGGCGCGGGCATCCCCGGCGTGGAGACCGTGCCGGGGCCGATGGGCGGCGGGGCGGGTTACATCCACGCCGCCCTCAGCGCCGTGACCGAGGCTCGCAATTTGAGCGACGACGACCTGCTGCGCGGGTTGTTCGTGGCCGCCGGCGTGGGTGCGATCGCGTACACGCGCAGTGCGCCCACCGGCGAAGTGACGGGCTGCACGGGGGAGGCCGGCGTCTGCGGCGCCATGGCGGCGGCGGCGATCGTCGAGGCGGTGGGCGGGCCGCCGGGGGCGGTCGAGGACGCGGCCTCCCTGGCACTGCAGGCGTTCATGGGTCTCCCCTGCGACCCCATGCCCGGAGGCTTGAGCCAGCCGTGTCGCAGTCGTGTCATGGCCGCCACCTGCATGGCTCACGTGTTCGCCGATCTGGCGCTGGCCGGTCACGCCGCGGTGCTCCCGCTGCACGAGGCTCTCGATGTGGCGGACCGCATCGGTCGTGCTCTGCCGCCCGAGCTGCTCTGCACATCGGCCGGCGGCTGCTGCGTGGCGCCGGCGGCACAGACCCGCAGGGTCGCGTATCATCGATGGTTCGAGGAGAGCCGCCCCGAGGAGCGTCCTCCGGGCAACCTGATCTGAGGATGCGGGACGATCGAGAGGAGAGCGAAGGCTTGACTGACGACCTGCGTTACGTCGGGGGCAGCTACCCCGTCCACGACGTCACCGAGAAGGTGACGGGAGAGCTCGTCTACGGCAGCGACTTCAGCGTGCCGGGCATGTTGCACGCGAAGCTCATCCTCAGTCCCATCCCGCACGGGTCCGTCACGCACATCGACGCCTCGCGGGCCGAGGCGCTGCCCGGCGTGGTCAAGGTCTTCTCTCACGAGAACGCACCCATGGACGGTTTCTCCCGGGCGCGCATCCATCCGGGCCAGGACATGTCGTTCTACGACGAGACGCTGTTCAGCCGACACGTCCGGTTCGTCGGTGACCGGGTGGCGGCGGTGGTCGCCACGAGCCGCGAGACCGCCGCCGCGGCCGCCGCGCTCGTCGAGGTCGAGTACGAAGAGCTGCCGGCGATGCTGACTGTGGACGCCGCGCTCGCTCCGGACGCCGTACCGATCCACGAGGACGGCAACCTCCTGTTCGAGCACGAGATCGACAAGGGTCGGCGCCCGGATCTCGAGGGCGCCGTGCTGGTCTCCTCGGCGACCAGCACTCCGCGTATCCACCACGCCGCGCTGGAGCCGCACGTCTGTATCGCCCAGGGCCACAGCACCGGGGGCATGACCGTATGGACCACGAGCCAGGGGGTGTACGCAGCCCGCACGGTCATCGCCGAGCTGCTGCGGCTGGACTACCACCGGGTGCGCGTCATCAAGCTGCCCATGGGAGGCTCCTTCGGCGGGAAGACGGAGTACATCATCGAGCCGGTCTGCGCGTTCCTCGCTCTGGCGACCCGCCGTCCGGTGAAGCTGCTGCTGGACCGCGAGGAGTGCATGATCGCCACCATGGTCAGGCCGGCGACCTCGACCAGCATCCGCACCGCCTGCACGCCGGACGGTGAGCTGCTCGACTTCGAGGCTGCGAGCACGCTTGATTCCGGCGGGTTCGCGGCCAGTACGCCGGACTACTCCATCCACATGTGCAAGAAGGTCACCAAACTCTACCGCGTGCCGCACTATCGGCACGCCGGCCGCGCCGTGTACACGAACACGCCGGTCGGTGGCGCCGCCCGCGGTTGGGGTGCTCCGGAGATGGCGGCCGCGACCGAGATCCACATGGACCGGGTGGCGGCCAGGCTGCGGCTCGACCCGGTCGAACTGCGCCTCAAGAACATGGTCGAGCCTCACGACATCGACCTCGTGACCGATCTGCCCCTCGGCGACGCGCGCGTGAGCGAGTGCCTCAGGCGCGGCGCTGCGGCGTTCGACTGGGCGGCGCGCCGGGCGCGCCCCGCCGGCCGGGGGCGCCTGCGACGCGGCGTCGGGGTGGCTGCCGGCGCCCACAAGAACGGCATGTACGGCGCCTTCCCCGAGGCCAGCCGGATGAGCCTCAAGATGAACGAGGACGGCACCTTCCAGCTCAACGCCTCCCTGCACGACGTGGGCTGTGGCGTGGTCACCACGATGAAGGTCATCGTGGCCGAGGTCCTGGGCGTGTCCCCCGACCTGATCGCCGCCGGGGAGGCCGACACCGCGACCACTCCGTTCGACTACGGCACCTACGGCAGCCGCGTCACCTACGTCGTCGGTGAGTGCGCCCGCCAGGTGGCCGAGAAGGTCAAGGGACGGCTCCTGGCGGCTGCGGCGGACCTGCTGCGGGAGCCCGTCGAGCATCTCGTCGCTGCCGATGGCGCGGTGCGTGTGCGCGGCGCGACGGAGCGTGCGATCGCCTACCGCGATATCGCCCGTCTCAGCGAGATGCGCCACGTGCCGTCCATCGCCGCCTCGATGACGTACTACGCGGTCTCCAACCCGGCCTCGTACTCGGTGCAGTTCGCAGAAGTCGAGGTGGACTGCGCCACGGGTCTCGTCGCCGTGACCGACTTCCTCGCCGTCGCCGATGTGGGGCGCGCCATCAACCGTGGAATGGTCGAGGCGCAGTACCAGGGCGCCGTGCAGATGGGCATCGGCTACGCCCTCTACGAGCATCTCGACGTCGACGAACACGGCCGTGCCGGCGTCGACGGCTTCAAGAACTACCACATCGTGAACGCGCCGGACATGCCGGACGTCAAGGTGCTCCTGGTCGAGCACGAGGGCGACGACGGGCCCTTCGGCGCCAAGAGCGTCGGCGAGGTCGCCACCGTACCCACCGCGGCGGCGGTCGTCAATGCGGTCAATCACGCGCTGGCGACCGAGTTGTCCGACCTGCCGCTCACGCCGGAGCGCATCATCGCCGCCCTGCGCGGGGAGGAGGTGCCGCCATGCAGCTCGTGCTGACCGTCAACGGCACGACGTACGAGGTCGAGGCCCGCCCCACTGCGCGCCTGCTCGACGTCCTCCGTGACCAGCTCGGCCTGACCGGCACCAAGGAGGGGTGCGCAGAGGGCGAGTGCGGCGCCTGCACCGTGATCGTCGACGGTCGCGCGGTCAATTCGTGTGTGATGCTCGCCGTCCAGGCGCGCGGCAAGGAGATCCTCACGGTGGAGGGCCTGGCCCGGGACGGGGAGCTCGACGTGCTCCAGCGCAAGTTCGTGGAGTACGGCGCCGTCCAGTGCGGCTTCTGTACGCCGGGCATGCTCATGTCCGCCAAGGCGCTGCTGATGCGTGACCCCACGCCGTCCGAGCAGGATATCCGTATCGCCCTGGCGGGCAACCTCTGTCGCTGCACCGGATACACCGCCATCGTGGCCGCAGTGAAGGCGGCGAGCGGCCAGGAGTCGACGCCCCAGATGGCACTCCCCGGCGTCCCCGGCGAGCTCGCCGCCGCCGCGGTCACCGACCCGGCGACGCTCGCCGTGGCCTGCGAGACCGTGGAGTCCGAGGCCGGCAGGCCTCTCGGGGCGCCGTGCACGCCCGTCGACGGCGGCCCGACCCCGGCGGGAGAAGGGTCGACGACGTCGGGCGCGCGTTCTGTCTCCGAGGGAGGTGAGTGAGATGCCGCCGACCCGGGTCCTGACGCCCTCCACCCGCGACGAGCTCGTGGAGGCTCTGGCGCAGGCCACGCCGCGGACGCGGCTGGTGGCCGGGGGCACGGACCTCGTGCGGGAGTTGCACCGTCCCGGCGAGGCGCCCGATCTGCTGATCGATCTCACCGGTGTCTCCGGGCTGGCCACGATCCGTCTCGACGACGGGAGCCTGCACATCGGCGCCCTCAGCACCTTCACTGGGCTGCAGGAGGATCCGCTGGTGCGCCGGCACGCGCTCTGTCTCAGCCTGGCGGCCGCACAGGTGGGGTCGGTGCAGATCCGCAACGCCGGCACCCTCGGCGGCAACGTCGCCAACGCCTCCCCCTGCGCGGACGGGGCGACGGCCCTCATGGCGCTCGATGCCGACGTCGTGACGGTGGACGGAGCCGGCGAGGAGCGCAGGCGACCATTGCGCGAGGTGCTGCTGGGGCCTGGCCGGACGGCCCTTCGGCACGACGAGGCGATCATCGAGTATCCGCTTCCCGCCCTGAGTGCCGACCACCGCTCCGTGTTCGCCAAGGTCGGCTCGCGCACCGCCGTGAGCGTCGCCCGTCTCAACGCGGCACTGGTCGTCCGCCTCGACGCGACGACGGGCGTGCTCGCCGAGGTGCGCGTGGCGCTGGGCGCGGTCGGCGGGACCGCCTTCCGTGTGCCGGAGCTGGAGCGGGAGCTCGAGGGGCGCGCCGTCGACCAGGGATCCGCGCAGCTCTTCGCCGACGGTTGCATGGCCGCGGTGCAGGCGTCCATCCCCGGTCGGTACTCGCTTCCCTACAAACAGCACGCCGCCGTGGGGCTGGCGTACGACGCCTGGAACATGCTCGCGCTGGGCCCGGTCTGCGAGCCCGCCTGGGCGTGACCCGCCCGCCGCCGACGGTCACTCGCCCTGCAGCGTCAACTCCAGGTACTCGTTGGTCTCCGCCCCACGCTTCGTCTCGCTGAAGCGGAGGAGCGCCCCCGATCCGACGTCGTAGACGGAGTCCGCGGTGTAGGCCTGATTGCTGAGCCGGATGACGACGACATCGCGACCCGACCCCGTCCCCGCTTCGAGCACCTCCGTGGTGATGCCGGTCACCGGGTCGCTGTCGATCGTCTGCCCGGCCCGGAGTGACGCCAGCGCCGCGGGCGGCAGTGCGAGGCCCGCGGGCTCGCCGATCCCGCCGATGAGCTCCAACCGGCTGGATTGACTCGGGAAGCCGGGAACGTACGCCGTGGAGTCCTGCACATACGTGTAGTAGGCGGGCGCGACATCGTCCATCGTCATCCGCACGGAGACGTCGGCGGTGAGGACGCTGCCGGCCAGGATCGCCTCGTAGCTCCTGGCGCCGGCGTACGTCACCGTGGTCGCGCCGGTCAGCCAGCCGGGCAGGTCCTGCCCCAGCCACGGAAGGTCCATCTGCCTCACGCCGATGAAGAGCGCGTGAGCGAAGACGGTGCTGCGCCCGTCCTTCGACGCCACTGCGTCGAACGTGGCCAGCAGCTTCCCGTCCGCCAGGTCGTAGACGCGCGCGAACGTCGCCCGGTCGCTCACCTGCTGGACGCGGACGGCGTCGTAGGTCACGCCCTCGATCGTGTAAGGCATGCGCAGGATCTGAAGCTCGTCCCCGAGCTGATCGGGGATCTCGGCCAGCGCGGCCGGATGGATGTACCAGTCGCCGCCTGCGACGGGGCAGATCGACTCCGCCGAGCCGATCGGCAGCAGGGGTCCTGTGTAGCTCGAGTACAGCCACGAGCCGACCTTGAGCGCCGTGACGGTCTCACCCACCGAGAGCACGTCGACCTGGGTCACCCCGTGCCCCGCGGCGGCGTACAACTCCTCCCGGCGGTACCGCTTGCCGCTGGTCTGGCCGACCCAGGCGCCGTTCTCGTCCAGGATGAACCGTTCGTAGGCCGAGGGGATGTCCGCGGTCGCCGAGTAGTAGCTGAGGCGAGTCCCCTCCCTCACCCATCCGGGTGCGGGCAGAGCCGCGGAGCCGAGGAGGAGATCGGAGGAGCCGTCTCCCTGCATGTCGGCCAGGCCGGCGGGCTGCTCGGTCTGGCCGGGCCAGAGGGTGACCGGAGAGGCCCCGGGGGCGGGGGACGTCCCGGCGCCGGTGGGCGAGGGTGACGGCGAGCCGTCCGAACCCCCGCAAGCGGCCAAGGCGAGCGCGGCGGCCACGATGAGCCCTGCCGACACGATGACCGCGACGAGCCGACATCCTTCAGATCCCCGGATCCTCATGGCTCTCCCCTCCCGGAAGCTCCCCGGCCTGCGAGCGCCCCATCCGGACCGGCATGCGCGCCGGCCCTCCGCAGCGGTCTCGTCCGGCCCTTCACGGACGTTCTACCCGTGTTCGCGCGGCGCATGAGCGTTCACGCCTCCCGGGGGCGCGTTCTGCGCGCGGCCTCAGTCCAGCCGCACGCCGTGGCGGCGCAGCTCGTCCTGAAGGGCCGCGACGTCGAGCTCGCCGGTCGTGCATCCTCGCCGCAGCGAGACGGCGGCCGCGACGCCGGCGGCCTGTCCGGTCACGGCGCAGCAGAGCTGGCTGCGCGTCGCCGCGTGGGAGACGGGATCGCCGGACACGCAGCGGCCGGCCACCAGCAGATTGTCCACCCCCTGCGGGACGAGGATCCCGTACGGCACCTGGAAGTAGCGGCCGGTGGTGGGCAGGACGAGCAGGCCGTACCCGTCCAGGAACTCCGGGAAGATGCCCACCGCGTCGGCGAACCGCGCCTCGCCACGCACGTCGTCGCCGGTCAGCTCGTAGCGGCCCACGATCGCACGCGAGTCACGGACGCCCAGGTCAGCGCCGAAGGTGCGCAGCGTCGCCCGTTCGAACCCCGGGGTGTACCGGCGCAGGGCCTCGAGGGCGAGCAGACACCGGCGGCGGCCTTCCATCTCGGCGCCGGTGAGCTGGCGTACGTCGCCGGCGTCGTAACCGTCCATGACCACGACGTTGAGGCAGGTGACCTCTCCGGCGTCGGTGACGCGGCCCCACGTGCCGCCGAAGCCTCGGACCTCCGCGGGGACGAGGCCGTCCTCGCGGGCCCGGTCGAACGGCTCCTGCAGATAGGGGCTGAAGAGGCGGTCCTCCTTGCCGTCCGTCTGGACGTACCACCGCCCGGTCCAGTCGCCGTAGGTGGGTGCGCTCCGTGCGACATGGTCGAGGAAGCGCGCCTTGTCCACGCCGGAGCACGAGAACGTGACAGTGACGCCCAACCTCTTGTCGGGCGCGAGCGTGCGGCACGGCGCGCCGGCGCGGACGGCCAGGTCCGCGTCCCCCGTCGCGTCGATCACCCGTCGCGCCAGGATCGCCCGGCGGCCGGACTTGCTCTCGGTGATGACCCCGCGCACGACGCCGCCGCTTACGATCGGCTCGGTGACGAGGCAGTGCAGGAGCGGCTCGACGCCGGCCTCCAGTACCATGCGGTCGGCGACCACCTTGAAGAGCTCGGAGTCCAGCGCCAGGCTCTGTGACTGGACGTCCGGCGTGGCGCCGTCGAGAGCCTCGGCGCGACGCTCGAACTCACGTCCGATGCCTTCGAGGTCGACCGTCCCCGCCCTCCGATACCACGCGACGGTCTCCACGCCGGTCTGGGTGATGACTCCGCCGAAGCAGCCGTGACGCTCCACCAGGACGGTCCGCGCCCCGGAGCGGGCGGCGGCGACGGCGGCGGCGAGGCCGCCGGGCCCGCCGCCCGCCACGAGGACGTCGGTCCGGCACAGCACCGGGACCGTCCTGGCTTCCTCGGTGATGTGTCCCCCAGCGTCAGCCATGGCGGTCTGTCCGTCCCGCGCGGGCCGGCCGGTCACGCCTGGCCCGCCGGACGGCCTCGGCGCCGACGCCGCAGATCGTGGCCAGCTCGTCGAGCTGTGCACCGTCGAGGTACGGCGCCTTGGCGTCGTGGGCCGCCAGCAGTCGGACCACCTCCGAGCACGCGTCGTCGTACTCGGTCGCGCCCCGTTCGCTCCATCTCTCATAGGAGACCCGGTCCGCGATGACGGGCCGGTAGTGCTCGCCGGCGCGGATGCGCCTCGCCGTATCCCTGTGGCGGAGGAAGTCGGCGCCGGGCCCCACGTCGGCGCCGACGCCCGTCCCCAACGTCGCCGGGGAGACTTCGCCCGGCGCGTGGAGACGGCGCACCATGCCCGCCATCTCACCGTCTATCACCACCTGCGGCAGCGACATGACGTTGTGGGACTCGAGCAGACCCCAGCCGGTGACGATGTCGGGGCCGGCCGCGCAGACGGTGGCCGCCTTCATCGCCTTCTCGTAACCTGCCTGGATGCCTGCGTGTTTGGCGTCGGTGGAGAGGCCAGGGCACAGGACGGGGACGCCGAGGTGGTGGCCGATCTCAGTGGCCATGGCCGCCATGATCCCGCTCTCGAGGGCGCCCATCGCCAGGGTGGCGTGCCGCATGTCCAGGGGGGCGGCTCCGAAGCAGAAGATGAGGCGCGCCCCGGGGGCCGCCGTCTGGATGGCGGTCGCGATGCCGAGGAACTCCGCGAGCCCCTGCGCCACGCTGCCGGCGAACGTCACGGGCGAGGTCGCCCCGGCGATGGACATCGAGTAGACCTTGATCGGGACCCCGATGCGGGCGAGCCTGACATGGACGTCGAGCACGGCGGCGTCGACTTGCAGCGGCGAGGCGGCGGTGCAGACGGTGGAGATGCGGGGCCGGGCGGCGAAGCGCTCGAGGTCGCCGGCCAGCGTCTCACAGAGGCGGACGACGGCCGGGACCTCTGTCGGGCAGTCGACGAAGGTGACGTGCTTGCGCGTCTCGGTGAGCAGGGTGAAGTACTCGGTGAGCTCACGCCGCTCGAGCGGCACGTCGCAGACGCTGACCTGGGTCGACATGATGTCCAGCTCAGGCGCTTCGTCCAGCAGGGCCGTGCACTCGCGCAGATCCTGGAGGGTGCTGGCGCGGCGCTCCCCGGTGCGGAAGTCGAGCGTCTTGGCGACGCACCCGCTGGGCGCGAAGCGGAACGGCCGGCCTTCGTCCAGGAGGACATCGTCGTCCTCGGTCAGTCCGGCCATCAGGACCGCCCGCGGCGACTGCGCGAGCGCCCACTCCACCAGCTCGCGCGGCAGACGGGCGACACCGGTGGCGACGTCGACTTGCGCGCCGTGCGCCGCGAGCTCATGCAGGAAGGGCGGGCCGGAGAAACGCATGCCCGCGCCGGCGAGCAGGTCCAGGGCGCGATCGACGATCAGGTCCTTCTCAGCGCCGCTCAGCCACGTCGTGTGTGCCTTCACCCGGAGGCCCTCCTTCCTTGACACCGTGCCGGTGCTCAGGGGACTCTACACGAAGCGCACGCCCGCTCGAGGGAGGGAGAGAGGTCGGCGGACGGCCGGCGGGCGTCGAGAGGAGGGGGAGAGTGAGCACGGAGCCGCGCATACCGACCCGTCTGGGCGACGGCAGCTTCACGGAGATGACCAGAAGCGGGATCCGCGCCGACATCGTGGCCGGCTCGGAGGCGGCGGCCCGACGGGCCAAGGTGCCGCCGCTGGGCGACGACGAGGTCGACCACCTGCTCGAGATCTACGCCTCTCCGGCCCGCTTCACCGGGGTCGACGTCGGTGAGGAGGTCGTGCTCAGCTGCGACGGCACCGGCATGAAGACGCACGCCACCCGCATCCAGGACCTGCAGAGTTACGAGCAGTGGATGGGCGCCGACCTGCTCGAGCTCTGCGTGGGCGACTACTCGCTCAAGGTGGTGCGCACGATCCTCGCCTACGAGGCCCAGTACATGCACGACGCCCAGCTCTGCACGATCGCCCCGCTGCAGTACGGCGTGATGCCCAACCTCGGCCTCTACTCGAAGCCCGACGGACCCTGCGAGAACTGGAGCGCGCTGCTGCCGCTGGGCAGGATCGCCGAGGCGCGCGCGGCCGCCGAAGAGGCCGTCGAGATGGCCGTCGCCGACATGGTCAAGCTGGCCGACTCGCAGTGGGAGGCCGGCGCCGACGCGATCGACTGGGACACCACCGGCGCCTCCGGCGACCCCGAGTTCCTCGCCGCCCTAAGGGCCACCCGGATCATCCGCGCCAGGTACCCCGACATGGGCGTGCAGCTCGGCATGGCCGGCGAGTTCGTGCTCGGCATGCACGGGCAGCTCGAGTGGGAGGGCGTCCGGCTCGCCGGCCTGTGGCCCAGGGACCAGCTCCTGCTGGCCCAGCAGGCCGGCGCGACCGTCTTCGGTCCGGTGGTCAACATCAACACGGGCCGGTCGCTGGCCTGGAACATGGCCCGCGCCGTGGCCCTCATCAAGCCCTGCATGGCGGTCGCCGAGATCCCCGTGCACCCCAACGTCGGCATGGGGGTCGGCGGGGTGCCGATGTTCGTCTATCCGCCCGGAGACGCGACCTGCCGGGCGGCGAAGAGCCTCGTCGAACTGTTGCACGTGGACGGCTTGTAGGCGGGCTCGGGCGACCCGCACGGCATGCACAACGCCCACGCGCAGGCGGTGAGCATCGGCGGTATCCGGGCAGGCGGAGACCTGGTTGCCCGTATGCAGATGACCCGCGGCATGCGCCTCAAGGAGGCCAAGCGCTACGTCGCCGACAGGCTCGGCGTCACGCCGTTCGACCTGTCAGACCCGGTCGTGATGACCGAGGTCCGCAACGAGCTCGGCTTCGGCCGCATCCACAGCTACGCCATCAGCCAGCCGCTCCAGGCCAACCAGATCGAGGCCAAGTTCAACATCGCGCGGGCGCTGGACGTACCGATCAACTGTGTCGAGCGCTTCAGGGAGCGGACCGGCGGCGCGTGACCTGCGGGAGCCGCCCCGGTCCACCGGGGCTGCGCCCGCTCAGAGCTCTGCGAGTGGCCGCAGGTCGATGGCCTCGGCGCCGCACCCGGTGGCGCACAGGCCGCAGCCGCGGCAGAGGGCGATGTCAAGCGTGGGCCGACCGTCTGAGCCGCAGACGACGGCTCCGAAAGGACAACGCCGGGCGCAGCGGCCGCAGGCGGTGCAGAGCTCCATCCGGATGCGGGCGACATGCCGGCGGATCGGCCAGACATCCTGCGCACGCAGCCGTTCCGCGGCAAGGTGGGGGTAGCAGCAGTCCGTGCAGCAGTTGCAGATGGACGAGCTGGCGCCGGGCTCTTCGTGGAGGTCGGCCGTGTGCATCAGGCCGGCCTTGTCGGCCCGTCGCAGGATCTCGACGGCGCGCTCCCGGGAGATCTCCCATCCGAGCCCCCGGTCGTTCTCGAAGCGGAGGCACACATGCACGGGCCTGCGACACGCGCCGACGAGGGAGCGGCAGTCGCAGGGCCACAGGAAGACGTGCTCCTGCGCGGCCACGATCGCCTCGGCCTCCTCGAGCAGGACGTACGTGTAGCCGGC
>JAAYBE010000159.1 GCA_012719015.1 Actinomycetota bacterium | reverse complement strand
TGCGCTCGAGGACGACGGTGTCGGACCAGCCGAGCTGGGCGAGGTGGTAGGCCACGGAGACGCCGACGATCCCGCCGCCGACGACGACCGCCCGGGCCCGCTGCGGAGGTGCATCGGCCGTCCGCGGATCGAACGCCGACGCCGACGGGGTCACGTCGCGGAGCCGCTCTGTCGATGTCATCGGTCACCTCCTCGGGAGCACGTGTCTCAAGCCTCCTGCTACCCATGACGTTGGGGGGTGAAGCACCGCGCCGCTCGCGCGGGCGGCAGTTGATGAGGGTCAAGGTTGAGGCGCGGCCGGCAGGAGCATGTTGGGGACGACAGGCCCAGACCACGTCCGAGATGAACGGAGTCGTCATGCAGATCATCACCGCCGAGAACGTCGCCGTCGCCGATAACCCGCACGGCGTCGACGTCAGACACCTGTACACCACGCCGCACGTGGTGGTGAGCCAGATCACGCTCGAGCCGGGCGAGGTCGTGAAGCCGCACAAGGCGCCGGTGGACGCGTTCTTCTACGTCGTCGAGGGCGCGCCGTCGATCGAGATCGAGGGGGAGACGGCGGTGGCCGCTCCGGGGACCCTGGTGCCCAGCGCCCTCGGCCATCTGCACGCCATCCGCAATGAGAGTGACGGCAGGGTGCGGTTCCTGGTCGTCAAGACGCCCAACCCGCGCCCCTGAGGGGGCGCACCGGCCCGGCGGACAGTCGGTTCAATCGCGGCCGAGGTAGGCCTGGCGCACGTGGGGGTCGTGCAGGAGAGCCGAGGCCCGGTCGCTCAGGGTCACGCGGCCCGACTCGAGCCCGCGTCCGCTGAGCACGACGTACTCCCGCAGGGCCACACAGGTCCGTCGCACCCGGTGCTCGGCGCGCATCGCCCCCAGCGTGCGCGCCACGATGCGCAGAAGGTCCGGGTGCCGGCGGCGGTCAGGAACCAGCCGGACGCTTCCGCCACGGTGGCAGAGGGCGTCCGGCCGGGTTCACGATGCCCGGACGGCGATCAGGCTGAGGCCGAGGTCGTCTTCCAGCCGGCGGATGCGTGCCAACTGTGCGTCGTCCGGCTCGGCCGGGGGCGCCTGCAACTGCGGGCCCAACTCCTCCATGGCCTTCCGCAGCCGCTCTTCCCGTGCCGGGTCAAGCGAGCGGCACGAGAACGCCACCAGCATCAGGCCGAGGTCGTCCTCGAGCGATCGGATCCGGTCCAGGTCGTCGTCGTCGACTTTGCGTGCGATCTCACAGAACATGATGCCCTCCTCCCGGTGGCCGTCGCTGCCGCCAGTGTACCCGGACTGTACCGGGCGGAGACCCGGGGGGCGGGGCCGGCTTGACAGCGTGGGTGCGTGCCCTGTACGCAGGGCAGGTGAGCAGCCCGCGGCAGTCCCCGCCGTCCGTCGCAGGCCGCGGCGTGAGCCGCGGCCTCGTGGTGGTCTTCGCGCTCGCGACCGGCCAGGCCGTAGCCAGCAACTATCTCGCCCAGCCGCTGCTGGGGACCCTCCGTGACGTGTTCGGCGTCTCAGAGGCAGTGGCCGGCCTGGTGGTCACGGCCTCGCAGATCGGCTACGCGACCGGACTGCTCGTGGTGGTGCCGCTGGGGGACCTTCTCGAGCGGCGGCGGACGATCGTGACCCTCGCGTCGATCACGGCGGTGGGCCTGGCGGCGGCCGCTGCGGCGCCCGGGATCGCCGTTTTCGGCGCCTGCGTCGGACTGGTCGGCCTGACGTCGGTGGCGGCGCAACTGCTGGTTCCCTTCGCCGCCACTCTGGCGCCGGAGGCGCAACGCGGCCGCATCGTCGGCAACGTCATGAGCGGCCTGATCCTCGGGATCCTGCTGGCGCGCACCTTCTCCGGCCTGATCGCCGAGGTCGGCGGCTGGCGCAGCGTCTACGCCCTGGCGGCGTTGCTGATGCTCGCCCAGGCGGTGGTCCTCCACGTCAAGCTGCCGCGGTTCGCGCAGTCTGCCGGACTCGCCTACCACAATCTGCTCGCGTCCACGGCCACCATCGCCCGTGACGAGCCGGTACTGCGCCGGCGCGCCTTGTACGGGCTGCTGTCGTTCGCCTCGTTCAGCGTCTTGTGGACCACATTGGCGTTCCTGCTCTCCGGCCCGCCGTTCGGGTACGGTGACGGCGTGATCGGGTTGTTCGGGCTCGCCGGCGCGGCCGGCGCCGTCGCGGCCAGCGTGGTCGGCATGTACACCGACCGGGGCTGGGTCCACCGGCTCACGGGCGGCTCGGCCGGGCTGATGTCGGCCGGGTTCGTACTCCTCTGGCTGGGGCGCGGATCGCTCTGGCCGCTGCTGGCCGGCGTCCTGGTCCTGGACGTCGGCTCGAACGGGCTGCACCTGAGCAACCAGAGCGAGATCTACCGGCTGCGTCCTGAGGCGCGCAACCGGATCAACTCGTTCTACATGACGTCCTGCTTCGTGGGGGCTGCGGCGGGATCCGCCCTGGCCGCCGCCTACGGCCGCTGGGGGTGGGCGGGCACCTGCGTGCTCGGGACGGCGGTCTCCCTCGCCGCCGTCGGCCGGTGGGCCACCGATCGGCAGCGTCCTCTCGCCCAACGGGAACCGTTCGCGGGCGCAGACCCGCCGGTCTGAGCAGCGCGACGCCGGGCCCGGCGGAGGAGCGGACCCTCCGCCGGGCCCGGTGTCGCGGGCCGTCACGTCTGGGGGAGCGGCGGCGCGGCCGGCGGCGCGGCCGGCGGGCGCTCGACCAGGCCCCCGCGGCCGTCGGTCACGAAGTACGCGGCGCCGACGACGGCGATCGTGAAGGGCACGGCGACGATCGCGAGCGGACCGTCGGCGACGGCGTTGAGGACGACGAACAGCACGGCGAGGGCGAGGTGCTCCCAGAAGCCGCCGTCCACCACCTTGTGATAGCTGGCGCCCATGGCGTCGAACACGCCCAGCCCGCGGTCGACCATGAGCGGGACCGTGTACATCCAGATCGTCGCCAGCAGCACGCCGCCGACGATGGTCAGCGAGGCGAGGCCGATCAGTGTGACCAGCACGATCGCGGCGCCCAGGAAGCTCCAGAACCGGTCGAGGCAGGAGAACACGTCTTCGACCCGGGCGTGACGGTCCTCCCGGATCCGCAGGACGACCATGTTGTAGAGACCGGCGAACAGGGGCCCCGCGAGGATCCCGAGGGTCACGATCGAGAGGACGCCCGCGATGAGAGTACCGAGCAGGAGGGGGACGATGTCGGCGGTGAAGGCGTTCCAGCCGCCCTTGAACGCGAGCCCGACGTCCAGGCGGGGTCTCGCGAGCGCCGGTGTGGTGGCGTCGACGGTCATGACGGGTTCCTTTCGTGGTGGCTGACGTTGACCTGGGGAAAGCCTATGGCCGTGGACGGTCGCCGTCGTCTCCCGAGGGACGGAACCCAAGGTCAACTCGAGGAGGAACCTGCACGCCGGCGGCCTCCCTCCGCAGGGGGAGGCCGCCGGCGTGCGAGAGAGAGGCGGGCCACAGCGATGGACCGTCGTGGCCGCCGGGTGTCTGCGTCAGAACGCCATCCGGTAGGTGTTGGGCCACTGGCTCGGCCCCATCCCCCGTCTGATGGCGTATGCCGTGGCGCGGATCTGCGCCCAGCCGTCGAAGATGCTCTGCCGACGCCAGGGGTTCCAGGAGGCTCTCCAGGTGGACGGATGGTACTGGAAGAGGCCTTTGTAAAGCGTGCCGGCGGTCCTGCGCCCGCCCGACTCCAGCATCATCATGCGGTGCAGGCCGCGCGCGCTCACGCCGTACTTCGCCGCGGCGATGGCGATGAGCGGCCGCCATCTGCCGCGCCGGTTCCATTCTGCGATCCGCTGCCGGCGTGCGATCCGGCGCCGCAGGCTCGTGACCTTGGCGGCCGCACGTCGCGCGAGTCTGGCTGCAGCGGTGCTCCGCGCCTTCAGGGCGGCGACCTCGTCCGTCGTGACGATGCCGTCGGCCAGGAGCTCGGCGACGAGGTCCCGGCCAGTGGACGGCAGGACGGACTGGGCGGCGTCGCCGTCCGGGGCGCCGGCCTCGCCGACGACCGCCGTCGCGGCGAGGAGCTCGCGGGCCACGGCGAGGTCGGCGGCGGCGCTGCGGGCACGCTCGTGGGCCCGGTCGCGAAGCCGCACGGCGCGACGGAGCTCCTTCCGGAGCTGCTTCAGGGACGGGCAGCCGGCAGTGGCCGGGCCGGCGGAGAGAGCTCCCAGCGCCACCGCCAGAGTGAGGGTTGTGAGGATCATCAGGGTCCTGAACCGCACGACGTCCTTTCGACGTGGTGTCCCGCACGGCAGCGACGGTCGCCTGTGCCGGGCGGGCTGTCCGCGCCCGAGCACAGCACGCCGCACGGCAGGACCGTCAACAAGGCGGGGGAAGAGGAGACGAATCTGCAGGGGCGGGCGCAAGGGCGCCTGGTATGGAGATTCGTCGCACAGTCAAGCGGAAGACGGCCCGTCGTGCAACCCGGGTCGCCGGCAGGGCGGTCGTTGAAGGTACGGCGGCGACGGAGCGGGGCGCCCGGCGCCCTGTCGGGCGCCGGGTCAGCCTTCCCGCGCCAGCAGGTCCCTCAGCGCGCGCGCCGGATCGTCGGTGACCGGGGCGCCGTGGGCGAGGCAGAGGACGCCGAACCGCAGGTCGAGGAGGCTCTCGAGACTGGCGCGCGTGGTCGTCGGATCCTCGTGCAGGGCGGGGTCGATGAGGTGCAGGCCGTCCGCGTCGCTGCTGACCAGGTCGGAGCAGAACACCACCCCGGGGTCGGTCTCGTACAGGAAGGAGTAGTGCGGCCATTCGGGACCGGGCGTGCGGAAGGCCCTCAGGCCGCCCGGCAGCGTCTGTCCGTCCGCGTAGGTATGGTCGGGCGCTTCGTCGGCGCCGGTCGCGTCCTCAGGCAGCCAGACCTCCGCCCTGAACTGACGCCGGTAGCGCCAGGCCGCACGCTGGTGGCAACGGGCCGTGAGCAGGATCGCCGTCGGGCGTGGCAGCGCGGCCATGGCCGCCTCGTCGAGTCGTACCGGATCGATCAGCACGCAGCCCTCCCGCGTGAGCAGCGCGTGCGAGGTCGACGTATGTCCCCCGATGTGGCTGTTGCTGATGCTCCACGTCCAGAGGCCCGGTACGACCTCAGCGGCGTGCGGGGCGATCTCCCGCGGTTCGGTCATGACTCCTCCTTGGTGCGGGGGCGGCTGATGCCTGCGTGGGCGTCGAGGTGGGAGAGGATCGCGGCGGCCTGACTCTCGCCGTCGAGCCCGGCCTCGGTCAGCACCATCTCACCCGGGCCGCTGCCCAGGTAGTGGCCGCGCATGTAGGGATACAGGCTCGCGGAGCGGCCCGCCGCGCTCGTGACCCAACGATAGAGCGTGGGCAGGGTGAAGCCGGTGATGCCGATCGCCTCCGCGGCGCGCGCCTCGGGGAAGAGCGCGCGCCTGTCGGTGTCGGGCAAGAGGTCGAAGAGCTCGGCGCTGGCGACGTAGTAGACCAGCGGGTCCACGCCCTTCTCCAGGAGGAGCGGCAGCGCCTCGCGGACGAAGGCGTAGGTGACCGCGCTCTCCTGCAGCACCAACGTCACGTCCGGCGAGTCCGTGGCGCGGAGGACGTAGACGCCCGAGGCCGCGGCCTCCGCCGGCGCCAGGCCGAGAGCAGCGCGGTCGAGCACCGGCTCCGTCGGTCGCGTGACGAACATCGCCACGATCGCGGGCCGGTGCGCCAGCGCCGCAGCCGTGAGGGTCCAGATCTCCTGCGGCTCCCAGGGCGTCAGAGTGACGGCCGTGCCTCTGGGGAAGCCCTCCTGCAGTATCTGCAGCGGCTGCGGGTCGGCGTGCGTCGGGCCGTCCTCGCCGGTCTTCAGCCCGGTGTGGGCGCACGTCAGGATCAGCGGCCTGTACGGCTCGCCGGTGGCGGTCGTGTGGGCCTGGGCGCCGATGGCGTGGAGACGGGCGGCGATGTGGCCGAGCGGCGCCAGGAAGGCCCCGTAGGACGAGGCCACGCCGATCCCGTGGCCGTAGGCGCTCACGCCGCTGAGCACGCCGACGATGCCGTCTTCGCAGATCCCCCCGATGGAGAGGAGCCGCGCCTGCGGGTTGCCCGATGCGTTCCAGAAGCCGCCGGCGAAGCCTTCGCCGGCGGTGTTCACGCTGGTGGAGCCCATCAGGTCGGCGGCGGCCACGAGGAGGGCGCCGCCGCTCGCCGTCTGCAGGTAGTGGAGGGCACGGCCGAACTCGCCGCGCAGGGTCGTGGACGACCCGGGCTCCAGGCGGAGCTCGGGCGGCGTGGCCTCCGGAGCGGGGGCGAGCCGCGCCGCGGCTGCGGCCACCCGGTAGACGTCGTCGACGCGCGGCGCATCGGGCCGCGGACTGCGCCGGCGGCCGTCGAGGCGGTCGCGGGCGGCCGCGAGCCGCTGCGCCAGCGCGGCCGTCATCTCCGGCAGCGCCCGGACCTGGGCGCGCACCGCCTCGAGCGTGGCCCAGAAGCACTCCTCGCGCGCCGCCGCTCCATCGGCCCCGG
>JAAYBE010000158.1 GCA_012719015.1 Actinomycetota bacterium | reverse complement strand
GGCCGCCCATCTCACTGAGGCCGTAGATGTCGAGCGCGTGCGCACCCAGGCCCGCCTCGATCTGGGCGCGCAGCTCGTTCGTCCAGGGCTCCGCGCCGTGGAAGCCGACGCGCAGCGGGATGTCCTCAGGGCGCAGCCCGCGGTCCCGGGCCGCGTCGGCCAGGTACATGGCGTACGAGGGTGTACAGCTCAACACGCTGGCGCCGAAGTCGCGCATGATCTTGAGCTGCCGCTCGGTGTTGCCGCCGGAGATGGGCACCACGGTGCACCCCAGCCGCTCGGCGCCGAGATGCAGGCCCAGCCCGCCGGTGAACAGCCCGTAGCCGAACGCGTTCTGCAGCAGGTCGCCCGGCGTCACGCCGCCCGCCGCGAGGGTCCGCGCGATCAGGTCGGCCCAGAGGTCGATGTCGCCGGCGGTGTACCCGACCGTGGTCGGGTTGCCGGTGGTGCCGGAGCTGGCGTGCACCCGGACCACCTGCTCGCGCGGACGCGCGAACATGCCGAAGGGGTAGTGGTCGCGCAGGTCGATCTTGGTGGTGAGCGGCAGCCTGGCGACGTCGCTCCGCTCCCTCACGTCGCCCGGCTCGATCCCAAGCCCGTCCATCGTCTTGCGGTAGAAGGGGATGTTCTCGCAAGCGTTCGCCAGCGTGGCCCGCAGACGTTCCAGCTGCAACTCCTCCAGCCGCTCTCTGGGCAGCGTCTCGGCGGCCGGCTCCCAGTACAGCCCGCCGGCGGCGTCCGCGGTGAGGCGCCCCTGCGAATGGGACGATGCGCCGGCGTGACCCCGCGCGCCGGCCTCGCTTCTCGCGCCGGTCACAGCCCCCGCACCTCCTCGTCGGTGAGCAGCGTCACCTCGTCCTTGAGCAGATCGACGGCACGGTCGATGTCGCGCACCGCGAAGCAGATGTTCCAGAACGAGATGCTGTAGAGGTAGTCGATGGAGACGCCCGCACCCGCCAGCTGAGCGAGCACGCCGGCGAGACCTCCGGGGACGTCCTCGACCTTCACGCACAGCACCTCGGAGAAGTGCGTGGTGAAGCCGGCGTCGTGCAGCAGCGCCCGCGCCCGCTCCGGGTCGGTGAGGATGAGCCGCAGGATGCCGTACTCGGCGGCCTCGGTGGTGGAGAACCCGCGGATGTTGATGTCCGCCCGGCCGAGGATGTCCGCCACCTCGGCCAGTCGCCCGCTCCGGTTCTCGAGGAACACGGTGAGCTGTTTGACCTTCACGACTCGACCTCCCGGGTCGGGACCACAGCGCGCCCGAGCTCGAACGCGCGCAGATTCACCTCGAGGATCCTGTCCGGCAGCACGGCCTCCAGACCGGCGCGCCAGTGGTGAGGATCGAAGGGCAGGACGGCCGAGGCTGCGCCGAGCAGGGCGACGTTCACGGCACGCGACGTACCCGCTGCACGGGCCAGGCCCTCGGCGTCCACCTCCACGAGCCGGACACGACGCCGGCGCGCCTCGCCGGCGAGGTCGTCCGGATACTCCTCCTCGCGACGCAGCACGCTGCCCGGCGTGACGCGCGTGCTGGTCGCACAGACCATCGTCCCCTGCGGGCGCAGCAGGGCGAGACCCCGGATGCCCTCGAGGAGCTCGGTGGCGATGACCACGTCGGCGCGTGGGCCGACCGGCGACCACACGCGCGCGCCGAAGCGCACCGTGCTGAGCACGCTGCCGCCCCGCTGCGCCATGCCCTTCACCTCGCTCGCCTTGACCTGGAGGCCGGCGAACGAGGCGGTCTCGGCGAGGATCGCGGCCCCGAGCAGGATGCCCTGGCCGCCGACCCCGACCAGCGAGACGGTGGTGGTGCCGTTCAGGGGCATGATCCCGCCTCGACGAGGCTCAGCGCGCCGCGCCGGCAGACCTCGACGCAGAGGCCGCACCCGGTGCACGTCTCGAGGATGGAGACGGCGTCGTCGCCGGGTGCGATGGAGGGGCACCCGAGGTCGAGACACAGGCCGCAGAGGTTGCAGCGGTCCTCGTCGACCACGACCTCCCCCGCCTTCTCGCGGCTCGTGAGCACACACGGCGCGAGCGCGACGATGACGCCCAGCCCGGGGGCCCCGGCCTCCTCCGCCACCGCGGCGTCGAGCGCCGCGTGGTCGGTGGCGTCGACGGTGACGCAGCGCACGCCGATCCCTTCGCACAACCGCTGGATGTCGACGGAGGGGCCCTGTTCCCGGTCGGGGCGCAGTCCGCTGCCGGGATGACCCTGGTGGCCGGTCATCGCGGTGGTGCGGTTGTCGAGGATCACGACCATGCCCTCGACGCCGTTGTAGACGGCGTCGATCAGCGGCGTCACACCGGAGTGGAAGAAGGTGGAGTCGCCGATCACCCCGACGGCCGCCTTCTCGCCGAGCGCCGCGTTGAAGCCCGCCATCATGCCGATGCTGGCGCCCATGCACAGGCAGCTGTCCATGGCGAGCAGCGGCGGCAGCGCCCCGAGCGTATAGCAGCCGATGTCGCCCATGGGCGCCAACCTGCGCCGGCGCAGCGCCGAGAACACCGAGCGGTGCGAACAGCCCGGGCAGAGCACCGGCGGGCGCACAGGCAGCCCGGGCGCCGGCTTGGGGGGATCCGTCGATCTGGGCGCCGGCGGAAGGACCGGTCTGCGCCGCCGCGGCGGCTTGCGCAGCAGGTAGGGCTCCAGAGCGCGGAACACGACCTCCTGGTCGAGTTCGCCGTCCCAGGGGATCGCCGCCTTGCCGACGACCGGGAGGCCGAGGGCGCGGACCTGCTCTTCGAAGAAGGGGTCCAACTCCTCGACCACAGCGACACGCGAGACCTGCTCGTACAGGCGGACGACCTTGGCGCACGGCAACGGGTGCGACATGCCGAGCTTCAGGAACCAGGCTTTGGGGAACGCCTCGCGGGCGTACGTGTAGGCGACCCCCGAGGCGATGATGCCGAAGTCCGACGTGCCCGCCTCCAGCACGTTGAGCGGGCTCTGCTCCGCGCGCCGCCGCAGCTTCTCCAGGCGCTCGAGCACGAGCCGGTTCCGCAGCCGCGCGAACTGCGGGACCATCACGTACTTGCTGATGTCCCGCGCGTACTCGCGCCGCGGCACGTCGACCGGCACGCGCGGCAGCACCTGCCCGCGGCCGTGGGAGACGCGGGTGGTCGTGCGCAGCAGCACTGGGGTGTCGAACTCCTCGGAGAGGGAGAACGCCTCCGCCATGAAGTCGTAAGCCTCCTGGCTGTCCGCCGGCTCGAGCATGGGGACCTTGGCGAACTTGGCGAAGGCCCGGTTGTCCTGCTCGTTCTGCGACGAGTGCATGCCGGGGTCGTCGGCGCTGACCACCACGAGGCCGGCGTTGACGCCGGTGAGCGAGAGCGTCATGAAGGGGTCGGCAGCGACGTTGAGCCCGACGTGCTTCATGGTGACCATGCTGCGCACGCCGGCGAGCGAGGCTCCGACGGCGGTCTCCAGCGCCACCTTCTCGTTCACGCACCACTGGCTGCGGATGCCCTTCAGCCTCGCGGTCGTCTCGACGATCTCGCTGGAGGGCGTCCCCGGATACCCACAGGCGAAGCCCGCACCGGCGCGCACGGCGCCGTGAGCGATCGCCTCATTCCCGGAGAAGAAGAGCTGACGTTCCATGGGGGAGGCCGATTCTAGCCGAGGCGGCGCGGCGGTCGCCAACCTGTGCATCGGGTGTCGCCGGCGCCCCGACCCGGACCGGAAGGATTCGTGCGGCGCCGCGAGAATACCCGCGCATGCGCGTAGTGCACCCGCTTCACACGAGCCGGACGGCCACTGAGTGAGCCGTCCCGCGCGCAGACGCCCCGACCCGGCCCTTCTGCGAGCGCGCTACCGGACCCTCTTCTTCCTCTGCTTCACCCTGCTGGCGGCGGCGCTGGGCGACCGCGCCGCGGTGGCGCCGGCCATGGCCGGCGTCCTGCTCAGCGTGTACTCGATCCGCGTCGCGAGCACACGCCCTGATGAGCTCGCGCACACCTTCGTGGTCCTCGACTGGGCCTGTCTCGGCATCGCCCTGGCGGTGACGGGCGGCGCCGGCGGCTGGCTGCTGGCGGCGGTACCGTTCCTCGCGTTCGGCCAGGTGGCGGGGGCGCCCCGCGAGCACTGGCCGTTCCTCGTGGGTCCCTCGCTGCTGCTGCCCGTGATCCTGGCGATCGCCGACCCCACGCTCGGCGGCAGCCGGGGCGGCGCACTCGTCCGGATCGCGCTGCTCGTCGCCGGCGGCTGCGTGGCGGCGACCCGCGTGCGCCGACGTCCGGCGCAGCGTCGCCGACGGGAGGCTCATGTCGCCAAGGTCGACCCCGGCACCGGACTGTGGACCGCGGTGCGTCTTCCCGGCTTCCTCGAGCAGGCCGCGGCGAGCGCCCTGGAGCAGCACCAGCCGTGCAGCGTGGTCTACCTGCGGCTGGAGCACTTCGGAGACAGCCGCGACTTCCTCGGCGTCCAGGACAGCGAGGCGCTGGCCCGCGGCGTCGCCCGGCGTGCCGAGCGCCACGCCGGCCGCGACGGACGGGCCTTCCGTGTGTGTCCGGACGGGATCGTGCTGGTCCTCCCGGGCCTCTCGCTCGCCGAAGCCCGTGAGGCCGCCGCGAGCCTCTCCCGCGAGGTGAGCGGCACCCTCATCGCCGGACGCCGCCAGACCCTGGCCACCGGCGCCGCCTCGTTCCCCACCTTGCGCGACATCGAGGACGTCCTCGCCGCCGCGCGCGCCGAGGCCCTGCCCGACGCGCCGCTGCCCGTCGCCGTCGGCGAAACGCTACCGTTGGCGGCGACTCGCTGAGGAGCGGAGTCGCGACAGCCATACTCCCTAGGCTCCGGCCGAGCCGGTGGCCGCACTCATGCCACCAAGGAGGCGAAATCGCCAGCGCCGCTGCTGCGACGCTGGCGACTGAGGCCATCCCGTCGATGTCGGACTACGGTTGCAACCGTTCCTCGGCTGCATCCACGAGAGCTTGGAGCTGCTCCCTGGGTATGACTTGGTCACTGTAGAGCGCCGAGGCGCTTTCCTGCTCGGCGTCGGCAAGGGAGTCATGGGGAGCATCCGGACCCCACGACAACGGCGCTCCCTCGTCATCCGTCTCGGCCGCCGCTGTCACCAAGGGAGTCCGCGCGTCCAGTTTCCAAGCACCGTCTTCGCGGACAAGCCGATACTCCTGAATGACCCACGACTGGCCGCCCGGAACGCCGGCGCTGTCCGGCCCCGTCCACGAATACGCCCACGCCAAGGCCGCCTGACCGTCGTTGCGCATCACGTTCACGGAGAGGACCTCGGTGATGTAGCGCCCGTCGAGCAGCGAATCCGGCTCTGCGTTGTTGTACAACCCGGATTCGATCACGTCCGACATCGCTACATCGTTCACGTGTCTCGCCCGCCAACTCGACGAACAGAACTCGGCGTCGCAGGCCTCCACCCGCCGGTCGATCTCCTGACGCACCGCCTCCGGCAGGATCGCCACCGGAGAAACGTCTTGACCTCGCCCGGTACGGCTTGACACAGCCGGCAAGGCAGCCAAGCGTTCCTCAACTTGGCGGACGGCACTCTGCGGGAGTTGCGACATCTCCGCCTCGGTAGCCTCATAAGCGCGAATGAGCGACTTGATCTCCTTTTCGTCGCGATCGGCCGAGCTCTGTGACGCGAACGCGAGGGCGGCTGCAGCCACCACCGCCACCGCGACCACTGCCAATACCGTCACAGCCGACCGCCCTCTAAGCCAGGGACGTCTCGTCACGAGGACCACCTCCTCCACTCACATATCCACGTACCGACCATGGACATCGTCTCCGCTCCCGGATCACCACCCGATCTTCACGGATCATACACAAGCGTGTTGACCTGAACGAAATTCTTCTTGCGGGTCGGATGAGGCTGTCCCCCTACATTGGGGAATTTGTCTTTGAGATTGATCAGATTGGGATCTCGATACACCTCGCCGGAGGTACGCTCAACTTTACACGTGCCATACGGCATGCTTCCATACCAACTGCGCACATGTCGTCCATAGATCATCCCTGTGTGATAGTAATCGAACGCGCAAGCTCCATCCGGACGATTGTCCACCGAGTGGTGGTAGAAAACTACGTAGCCACCAGACCAGCGATCATCCTCAGTCGGAGCAGCGGAGCAACGGTGGTTCGTGACTCGCGTCCACACATTGCCTTGAGGTGGATAGGAATTGAAGAAGTC
>JAAYBE010000157.1 GCA_012719015.1 Actinomycetota bacterium | reverse complement strand
CGCCTGGCGCGCATCTCCGTCGGCGGCCTCCTGACGGCTCTCGTCGTCTCCTTGCCCCTGCTGGCCCTTCTCGGCCCGTCGTTCGCATTGCCGGTCGCTCCGCAGGCGTTCCTCTTCCGCGTCGTCCTTCTCCTCATCGTCTACGTCGGCGCCTGCTATCTGCTCGTGCGTCGCGACCCGCTCCCGTTCGCCGCCAAGGACCTCCTGCTTCCGGGGGCGGCGTGGTTCGCCTGGCTGCTGCTCGGCCTCGTGTGGGCACCCGACAAGCTGGTCGCTGCCAGCTACGTCGCCGTCGTCGTCACCATGGTCGCCGTGACGCTGGCGACGGCCGCAGCCGGAGGCGCCCGACGCCGCCTCGTCTGGTTCGGCTCCACGATGGTGCTCGGCTACGCGTTCGTGGTCGGCTTCACCATCCTCGAGGCGCGCCTCGGCATCCGCCTGCCGACCTCACGCCTGCTCACGGCGGTCACCTCCCAGACGTACGCTGTGACGAGCGTCTTCCACAACCAGAACGACCTCGCCACCTACATCGCCCTCTGCTGGCCGTTCATGCTCTGCGCGTTCGTCTTCACGCGACGTCTCAGGTGGATCGCGCTCACGATGGTCTTCATCGTCGCCGGCGCAGCCGCCTTCGTCCGCACCGGCTCACGCTCGAGCCTGGTGGCCGTGGGCGTCTCGTCGCTCGCCGCCGTCGTCCTGTTCTCGCACTTCGCCCCCCGCCTCGACAGTCGTGCCGGCAAGATCGCTCTGTCCCTGGTGGTCGTGCTGCTGATGCTGGCGGGGGGCTGGTTGTTCTTCAACGAGAGTCCGGACGCGATGCTGCGCCAGTTCCGCCTGCAGGCGTTGGTCAGTCAGGCCGAGGCGAACACGGGCTCGGGCGCCATCCGCTCGAGCCTCACCGGTCGAGGGCTGCAGATCGCGGGGGGCACCTGGCTCGTCGGCGCCGGCCCCGGTCAGGCCGAGGGCATCATCGGCTCCGGGCTCGACGCGCTCGGCATCGGCAACCTCCACAACTGGTGGCTCGAGACGTACGCCAACGGCGGCCTCATCGGCTTCGCCCTGCACCTCGTGTTCTTCGTGTCGTTGCTGGTGACACTGTGGCCTGTCGCCCGTCACGATCCGGACCGGCTCACGCGCTACCTGGCGTGCGGAACGTGGTTGGCGCTCCTCGGATGGACCATCGGATCGGTGGGCCCGAGCAGCTCGGTCGGCTTCGCGCCGATGTGGATCGTCTACGGACTGGGGCTCGCGGTGGTCTCCCGTTCACGCCTGGCGCAGCGGGAGCGGACGCCGGGACCGGAGGGCGGACAGCGTGTCCGGGGAGGCGCCGCAGCCGAGACGCAGGGGGGCGGGTTCCGGTGACCCTGCCGCCGCTCAGACTGCTGCTCACGGCGGCAGGCTGCCCGGGCGCCAGCACGCTCATCCGCATGCTCAAGGCGAACGGCGAGCGGGAGATCACCATCCACGGCGTCGACATGCGGGCCGAGGCGGTGGGACGCTTCCTCTGCGACGGCTTCGAGGTCGTACCTCCGGGTGGGTCGCCGGCCTACGTGCCCGCGCTCCTCGAGATCGTGCGGCGCGAACGACCGGACGTCGTCCTCGTGCAGTCCTCCGACGAGGTGGAGGCGGTGGCGCGCGCCCGAGGCACGTTCGCCGACCTCGGAGCACGCGCCCTCGTCGCCGGCCCCGACGCGGTCGCCGTCTGCAACGACAAGGCCGCGATGCACGCCGCGCTGTGCGACACGCCGGTGCTCCAGCCGCGCTCCCTCGTCCCGCAGAGCATCGACGAGTTCGTGGCCGGCGTACACGAGCTCGGCTATCCGCAGGCGCCGGTCTGCTTCAAACCCCCTGTCTCCAAGGGGTCGCGGGGGTTCCACGTCGTGACCACAGAGGGCGGCGACAGGCTGCTCGAGCGCCGAGGCGGTCTGGCCACGCTCACGCTGGAGCAGGCGGTGGCCGCACTGCGCCACGGCCCGTTCCCGCACCTGTTGCTCATGGAACACGTGAGCGGCCCGGAGTCGGTCGTCGACGCATACGTGGCCGGCGGGGAGATGGTCCTGTTCCAGGCCAAGACCCGCGAGGCCGTCCGGGCGGGTCTGGCGATGTCCTTCCGGACGGTCGAGCGGCCTGCGCACGTCGCCGCCTCGCGTCACGTCTGCCGCGCCCTGGGCCTGGAGGCGTTCGTCAGCATCCAGTTCATCGGTGACCACCTGATCGAGGTGAATCCGCGCGTCTCCACCTTCGTCTACCAGGAGGACTTCATCCTCCCGTACCTGGGCGTCAAGCACGCGCTGGGAGAACTCGACGCCACAGCCGTCGCACGCGCCCAGTCACGTCTGCGCACCTCACGCCGGTCGATCCGGTACTACGACCAGGTGTTCTGGGACGAATGATCCGGGACTGGTCACCGGGGCGAGGGCCGGAGGACGGAGCGAGCACCGGTTGCTATACTCGCCGGCCACCCGGCGGAGGGCGCGCGACACGCGGCGGGCCCCGGCGGAGAGGTGCGGACGACGAAGTCGGGCGCCGGGGATCCCGGCCGGGGAATCGCAGAAGACGGGAGGTGATCGGCTCATGAGTGCGACCGTGGCCGCCGTCGCGCGGTTCCTTGAGGAGTCTGGTCGGCTCGAGACGCTGCTCGCGGCACCGGGCGACGATCTCGATCGCATCGTCCTCACCGGCGTGGACACCGACCGCGCCGCGGGGCCCACGGACGTCACCTGGCGCCGCACTCCAGCCGCATCGGCGACGGAGGTCGGCGCCGGTCTTCTGATCTGTCCCGGCCCCGTCCCGGACGGGCCTCGCGCGGGCCACGCCGTGGCCGTATGCCGTGCGCCGCGCTTCGCGATGGTCGAGGTCCTCACGCGGTTCTTCACCGAGCTCGATGTCGATCGCGAGCCCGTGTACGCAGATCCCGGGCTCGCCGAGATGGTGGCCCGCAACCACTCGTGGGTCAAGAACGCGATCGTCGGACCCGGTGTGACCATCGCACAGCATGTGACGATCGGCTGCAGCGGGATGGGGTACGAGCGCGATGCCACCGGCCGCCTCGTCCGCTTCCCCCAGCTCGGCGGCGTCCTGCTGGAGGCGGACGTCCATGTGGCCGCGCAGGCGACCGTCCAGCGCGGAGCGCTCGGCGACACCGTCCTGCGGCGCGGCGCCAAGGTCGGCCCGCACGTCAACGTCGGCCACAACGTCGAGGTCGGCGAGGACGCCCTGCTGACCGGTCACGTGCAGCTCGGCGGCAGTTGCCGCATCGGCGCCCGCGCCGTGATCTGGCAGTCGGCGGTGATCGCGAACGGGGTGCGCATCGGCGACGACGCGGTGGTCGGCATGTGCTCCTGCGTACGCACCGATGTCGGCCCCGGCGAGGTCTGGGCGGGCAACCCCGCCCGCCGGCTGCGCTGATCCTGCCGGCCACGCCGCCGCTTTGACGCGCTCGATTGGCGGGCGCGCCGCTTCCGCCTGTATCATCGCGTTGACGATCAGCCGCCCCGGCCCTACCGCGAAAGGACGTGCATGAGGTTCGAGCGGTTTCTCGAAAGGGCCGCGGCCCGCCACCCCGCCGTCGTCCTGCAGGTCTCCTGGGCGAACGGTCTGGACATCATCCGCGATCTGGACCGTCACGGCGTACCCCTGTTGGGCCTGGACGCCAATCCGCGCGCCGTCGGCTTCAGCTCACGCCGCGCCGCCGGCCTCGTGTGCCCCGACCCGAAGAGCGACGAGGAGGCGTTCGTCTCCTTCCTCGAGGATCTGGGCCGCCGACTCCCTCTGCGCGGCGTGCTGTTCCCCACGCACGACGAGTACATCTGGCCCATCTCCCGCCACGCGGAACGTCTCGAGCCGTGGTTCATCATCCCGTTCTCGCGCTGGGAGGCCATGCGGAGGGTGTACGACAAGCGACAGCAGATCGAGAGCGCCTGGCGCTGTGGCGTCGACACGCCCAGGACCGTGTTCGTCGATTCCGCCGCGGACCTGGAGCGCGGAGTCCGCGAGATCGGCCTGCCCGCCATTCTCAAGCCGGTCGAGTCCCTGGCTTTCAAGCTCCGCTTCCGGCGCCACGTCCTGACCGTCGACACGCGCGACGAGCTCGACCGCGTTTACGACCAGGTGGACGACTGCGGGACCCTGATGATGCAGGAGATCGTCCCGGGCGGAGACGAGGAGCTCTACACGTTGGGATCGTACCTGGACGAGGGATCGCGCCCGCTCGCCGTGTTCACGGGTCACAAGCTGCGCCAGCACCCGCCCCTGTTCGGCCACTGCCGCATGGCGGTCAGCCGCTGGGTGCCGGAGCTCGCCGACGCCGGCATCCGTCTGCTCCAGGAGCTCGGATACCACGGCGTGAGCCAGGTGGAGTTCAAGCGCGACGTCCGGGATGGCCGCTACAAGCTGATGGAGATCAACGGGCGCCACTGGATGTGGCACGCCCTGGGCGCCGACTCCGGGGTCGACCTGTCCTTCGCCGCCTATTCCGACGCCGTCGGGCGGCCCTTCATCGCGCCGCGTCAGACGGAGGGCGGCAGGTGGGTCATCCTCCTCACCGACGCCCGTGACGCGTTCCGCGAGTGGCGCAGGGGCGAGCGCGCGCTCCTCCCCTGGGCGGCCTCCTACCGCAACGTGCGGCGCGACGGCCTCTACGACTTGGCCGACCCTCTTCCCGGCCTCCTTGTCACGTATCGCCAGCTGCGCAGCCTGGTCAGGCCCCCCGGAGCTGCACGGACGCGGAAGGACGCGCAAGCGCCGGGAGCCTCTTCGGACGCATGACGCAGCCGACGTTACCGCTGGAGCGTCTCCCGGTCTACGTGGACGCGCCCGACGCCTTCGTGCCCCGAGCGACCTGGGTGCTCGAGACGCTGCTCGCGCCGTTGGGCCGGGGAGTGGAGGTCACACGCGACCCGGGGCGGGCTCCGCAGAGTGTGCTCGCCTACGCTCCGGACGCCGTACCGGGGGTCCCTACGCTTCCGCGCAGTGATGAGGCCATGACCCTCTTCGCCGCCGCCCGGCCGCTGCCGGCCGACGCGTTCACACGCAGGGCTGCGGCCCACGCCGGGCGGGGGGAGGACGGCCCGACCTGCCCGGTCGTGGCCGCCTTCCCCGCGACCCGGCCGGACGGTTTCGTCGCCGGCTGCGACCTCGTCGCGTCGGCGTTCGCGCTGCTGGCCTGCTGGGACGAGCACACCGTCGCCGCACGGGACCGCTACGGCCGGTTGCCCTACGCGGCGAGCGTGTTCTCCGCCAGCCCGGAGCTCAGGATCGAGCAGCCGGCGCTGGACGGCTACGTCACGCTCCTGCGCGCCGTGCTCACGCCGCGGCTCGCCGAGCTCG
>JAAYBE010000021.1 GCA_012719015.1 Actinomycetota bacterium | reverse complement strand
GGCGCGCCGGGACGCAGCCGCCGTCGACGCCCGCCTGATCGACGCACGATCTGTCCATGCCGCGAGATTATCCGCGCGACGGCGCAATCCTGCCTCGCACGCGTCGCGATGCGTGGTCGCGGCTCCACCCGCACTCCCACCGGCCTGGACGGATGTCCCATCGAGGAGCCACAACGTCAACGAGGAGACTCGCGCTGCTTGGGGTATAATGCGGAGAAGAATCGTCCAGGAAGGGGTCCGTGCCGGACGCGCCGTACCAGATCTACAGGACCGAGTACCGTCGCCGCCGCCGTTGGCCGTACTTCGTCATCGCGGCGGTTTGTCTGTTCGCGGCCGTCGTCGGATGGCAGGTCTACGGAGTGCCGCGGGTCTCGGCCACCACCCCCGGCCCCGGCGCCTACGTCAAGGACGCGTCGCCCACGCTGACCCTGGACGTCAAGGGCCTCTCCGGGCTCAAGGACGTGGCCGTCACGTTCGACGGACGGGACGTCACGGCCCAGACGCGGCGCGAGGGGGACACGCTGACGCTCCCTGCCACCGCCCTCGACGACGGGCAGCACTCGGTCAGCTTCCGCGCCCGCAGCTCCAACCTGTTCCGCCGCGACCTTCGCGAAGACTGGCACTTCGTGGTCGACACCGAGATCCCCACGCTCAAGTTCGAGAAGGAGCTGGCGGCCGGGCGCATCAACACCGACCCCGCGACCTTCACCGGCACCACCGAGCCGTTCGCCACCGTCACCGTCAGCGGCGGGGGAGTCAAGGCGCACGCCGAGGCCGACGGCGGGGGCGCGTTCTCGGTGAGCGCCGAGCTGCCGGACGGCGCATCCAGCGTACTGGTCGAGACGGTCGACCGCGCCGGCAACCGGCGTGCCAAACGGCTCGACGTGTACGTCGACGCGCAGCCGCCGGTGCTCGAGATCACGCAGCTCGACAAGACGATCGACAAGGATCACGTCACCCTCCGTCTCACGGCCACCGACCAGTTGGGCGTGCCGACGGTCAAGCTGGTCCTCGACGGCGAGCAGAGGGAGCTCGACGGACCGGCGTCGAACGCGAGATATGCAGCCAAGCATCTCGCCCAGGGCAGGCACACCCTGGTGGTGACCGTCAGCGACAAGGGCGGCAACGTCGTCACCAGCAAGCAGACCTTCACCGTCGACAGCACCGAGCGTTTCGGCTCCGCCACCCTGTGGCCCGGCGCCAGGGGCAAGGACGTCAAGGCGCTGCAGAAGAAGCTCGCGAACGCGGGCGTCTACACGGGCAGGAAGTCAGGCTACTTCGACGAGGCCACCTCGCAGGCCGTCCGCAAGCTGCAGGCCAAGTACGGTCTGGAGGTCGACGGCATCGTCGGCGGCAACGTCCTCAACGCGCTCAGCGGACAGATCGTCGTCGACCTGGGCGACCTCAAGCTGCACTTCTACCGCAACGGCAAGCTCGTCAAGAGTTACCGCATCGCGGCCGGCCAGGCGGCTTACCCCACGCCGACCGGGTCCTACGTGGTCACCTCCATGCTCATGAACCCCACCTGGTACCCGCCCAACTCGGAATGGGCCAAGGACTCCAAGCCCATCCCGCCCGGGGTCGCGAACCCCCTCGGGACACGCTGGATCGGGACCAGTGCACCGGCGGTCGGCATCCACGGCACCCCCGACGACGCGTCTATCGGTACATACGCGTCGCACGGCTGCATCCGCATGCACATCTGGGAGGTCGAGGACCTCTTCAGGCGGGTGGTGATCGGCATGCCGGTCATCATCCAGCGGTAACGCCCCCGCAGACGCCGGGCGCGGCCGACGCCGCACGGCGCCGCCCGGTAGAATGGCCGCACGCACCGCGCGCACGCGCGGGCGTCCGCGAGGAGACGCATGGCCGACGTCACACCCTTCAAAGCCATGAGGTATCGCGCCGACATCGCACTGGACGACGTCGTGGCGCCGCCCTACGACGTACTGTCGGCGGCGCAGGCCGCCGAGCTGCGGGCGCGCAGCCCGTACAACGTGGTGCACGTGGACCTGCCCGTGCCGCCCGGCGAGAAGGCGGACGACGCGGCCTACGCACGGGCGGCGCGGACGCTGCGCCGCTGGCGGGCCGACGGCGTGCTGGTGCGCGACGAGCAGCCCGGGATCGTCGTCGTCGACCAGACGTTCAACGGACCGGACGGACGTGAGCGCACCCGCCGCGGGTTCATCGCGCGACTTCGGCTGACCAGCCTGGACGATCGCGTCGTCCTCCCGCACGAGCGCACCCACGCCGGCCCCAAGGTGGACCGTCTCCGGCTGTATCGCGCCACGCACACCGACCTCAGCCAGGTGTTCATGCTCTTCCCGGACGACGACGGCTCCGCCGGCGCCCTGCTCGACGCCGCTGCGGCGGGGGTCTCCGAGGCGGATCGGCGGACGGCGCACGACGGCGACGGCGGCCGCGCCGTGACCGCCGTCGTCACCGGGACGGCCGCCCGACGCGTGGCCGAGGCGCTCCGCGGCCGCCCGCTCTACATCGCCGACGGCCACCATCGGTACGAGACCGCCCTGGCCTACCGTGACGAGCGGCGCGCCATGGGCGACCAGAGCGCCGACACGCTGATGGTGCACCTGTGCAGCCTCAGCGACCCCGGGCTCACGGTGCTGCCCGCGCATCGCCTCGTGCGCGGCATCGCGTCATTGTCGCCGGAGGCGTTGCTCGAGCGGATCAGACCGTACTTCGACCTGGTCGGGGAGCCGGTCGTCGGGATCGACGCCTGCCGGACGGCGCTCGAGGCGCTGCCGGCCCGGCCCGACCCGGTCCGCACCTTCGGCCTCTACCTGCCCCACCGGGAGACATGCCTCTTCGTCCGTGCACGGGAGCCGCAGGCGTCGGAGCGGCTCGCCGCCGGCGGGCTCTCTCCCGTCTCCGCCGGCCTCTCTGTGAGCCTGCTCCACGAGCTCCTGCTCGGAGACGCGTTGGGCGTGGGGCACGACGACACCGAGACACATGTGGACTACGCCCACAGCGTGAGCGGCGCGCTCGCCGCCCTGGGCGCCGGCCGATACGGGCTCGGGGCCTTCCTCAACGCCACGCCGGCCGACCGCGTGCGGGCCGTCGCCGACCGCGGCGAGGTCATGCCGCAGAAGTCCACCTACTTCTACCCCAAGCTGCTGACCGGCCTCGCCTTCGACGCGCTCGGCGACTGACGCGCGGCGGTCAGGAGGCGGCGTCGGCGCGGCGCTGCAGCGCCGCGAGGGCCGCCGCCTGGTCGTCGCTGTACGACAGCGAGACCTGCTGGGAGAGGATCGCCGCGATGCGTTCGCGGGCGGCCGTCATGGAACCCGGCGCGCCCGCCGCCTGCCACGCATCCCAGCTCCCCTGTACGCCGAAGTCGCTGAGGCGCCACTCGCCGGCGTGGACGCCGGTGCGGGTGGAGCGCTCGCCCAGGAACGAGCCGGACGGCCCCACGCGCTCGAGCACGTCGTCCAGCCAGAGGTCGTCGCGCACCGGCACTCCGCTGCGCGCCCGGCGCGCGTGCCGGATGACCTCGACGTCCAGCAGGATCTGCTCGAGGTTCAGCACCGTGGCCCCGCCGAGCAGACCCGGACCGACGAGCACATCGGGATCGGACAGGGTCACGAGCAGACCGCCGCCGGTCTTCTCCCAGGCGGTCTGCAGGTCCGGCTGGTAGGTCTGCGTACAGAGGCCCGAGGACTCCGCGGGGAGGCCGTACCAACGGGCCATCTCCGTGGCGGCGACGCAGAGCACCGCATGCTCCATCGCACCGGCCGCGTACAGCCCCGTGCGCGGATCCATCGTGGCGACCACCGGCGCGTACATCACCGGCGTGCCGGGTGCGGCCGCCTGCACCAGGCAGAGCGTGCCGATCGTCTCGACGTTGGCGGTCAACAGCGTCGCGAGGCGGCTCCCGGGCGCGGTGGCGCCCTGCAGCGGCATCGGCATCACGGCCACCGGGAGCCCGTAGTCGCGCAGCCCCAGCCAGGTCTGGGTGAAGCCGCGCTCGATGGTCAGCGGTGAGGTCGGGGTGATGAGGAACGAGAGCGGCATCCTGGCACGCACCTCGGCCGGTCCACCGAACACGATGTCGAGCAGCTCTTTGAGCCACGGGACCAGCTCAGGGGTGCCGAAAGAGTCCTGCACGTGCTTGCCGAAGACGGCGAACACGTCGGTGAAGTAGCGGACCAGCCCGCCCGGCTGCTCGAAGTCCGGGGCGTAGTCGACGGGGCACCAGTAGAAGCCGACGTCGTCGAGCGCGTCGAGCAGCCGGGTGGCCGCCCGCCAGTCGTCCCAGGTGGTCGGACGGCGCTCGCCGGTGGCGGCGTCGTACACGGAGGTCGCGCCGCCGTCGGCCAGCAGGGTGAACGCGCCGGCTCCGAGCGGGAAGCTCCAACCTGGGCGCCGACCCTGCACGACGAACGAGGTCGTCGCCTGCTCGAGGAGGCTCTCGACGAGGTCCGCCGACAACCGCACGCGACGCGTCGCCTCGTCCACGTCGGCGCCGGCGGCCTGCAGGATCCGGCGCCCCTCCTCCGTGTCGCAGCGCAGGCCGGTCGTGCCCAGCACCTTGAGCGTGCGCTCGTGGACCTGCGCCTTCTCGTCCTCGCTGAGGACCTGGATCCGGGTCTCCATCAATCCCTCCGTGCCGCGGCGGCTCCGCACCGGCACGTCGGCAGAGCCCGCCCTTCGATCAAGCCGAGTCCTCCGCCGCCTCCGCCTCGGCGAGCGCGATGGCCTCCTCGCCGGCCTCGCTTGACGGACTGCCCGGCCCACCATAGACCGCCCGGAACACGTAGTACAGCACGAGACCGGAGAGCAGCGCCGCGAACCCGGCGATGCCGTACCAGCCCACATCCTGGCCGAACAGGCTGAAGCCGCTGATGCCGAACAGCTCCGTACTGCGGTCGATGACGTTCACGTAGATGGTGAAGATCACGATGAGGATGGGCGGGACGACCATCGCGATCAGCCCCTTGGTCCCCAGCGGGACACGGAAGGGACGCTTGAGGCCGGGCTCGGAGACGCGCAACCGGACGGCCGAGATGAATATGAGCACATACGACGAGATGAAGAGGATCACGTCGATCACGATCAGGTTCCGGAAGGGACCGATGATGAGGACGGCGTTCACCACCGCCATGAGGACGATGGCCGCCACGGGGGTCCCGAAACGACGGCTCACCCGGGAGATCGAACGGGGGAAGAGCCCGTCGGCCGCGATCGCGAAGAGAGGCCGGGCTCCCACCGCCATGTAGTCCAGGTAGAGGGCCAGGTTGCCGAGGAGCGCCGAGACCAGCATGGCGACCCCGAGCGCGGAGCCGCCCAGCGCCCTGGCGAGCTCGATGAACGAGACGCTCCCGTCGCCGGCCTCGACGGCGAAGGCGTCCCAATGACCGTAGCCGGCCAGGCTGGCCAGGGTCGGCAGCACGTACATCAGCATGACGAACGGCAGTGCGAGCAGCAGCGCCCGGGGGATCAGCTTCTGCGGATTGCGGATCTCGCCCGCCAGGGTGGACATCGACTCGTAGCCCGAATACATCCACACCCCGATCGCCAGACCCAGCGCGAAGACCCCGCCGGTCCCGAAGAACGGTTGTCCCGGCGCCGTCACGGGCGTGAACGGGTTGAACTGCCATTTGGCGAGCCCGACCACGATGAGGACCACGAACGGAGCGAGGATCAGGATCGAGAACACCGTGGAGCCCAGCGCGAGCACTCTCACCCCGATGATGTTCATCAGGGCGAAGACCGCGATGATGGCCCAGCACACGAGGTAGAACCAGATCTGACTGAATCCCAGCCAGTTCTGCAGATACCCGACGGCGAGCACGACGTACACCGACGCGTCGACGAAGATGGAGAGAGACCACCACCACGCGGCCTGGAAGCCCCAGAAGTCGCCCAGCGCGCGACGGATCCACACGTAGAAGCCACCTTCTCCCGGGATGGCCGAGCCCAGCTCGCTCGCCACCAGAGCCATGGGCAGGCTCCAGAAGATGGGCAGTACGAGCAGCAGCAGCAGGGCCAGGCCGGGACCGGACCACGAGACCATATCCTCGATGCCGAACGAACCGCCCGACACGAGGATGTACATCACGAAGAAGAGGCTGAGCAGGCTGACCCGCGTGCGCCTGAGGCTGCTGACAGGTGTCGTCGCGACGTCTTGAGTAGTCACTCGCTCCCCCCGAGGACTCGATATGGAGCCGGCGACCGCAGCGGAGCACGAAGCCATGCGACGGGCGACCAGGCAGGACACGGGCACCGATCGTCGTGACCGCCCTCAGCCACGACGCACTGTGCACCGACGGACCGCCCACGGTCTCGACCGGGCGCTTCCCGACGCCCAGTCTACACTGCGGGCCCTCCCGGCGCGCAGGACGGCGACTCGGGCGCTGCGTCCCGGAGCCCGGCACGCAGCACCAGACGGTCGCGCGCGCCGAACTTGCGCAGCACCGCCCGGCAGTGACTGCGGGCGGTGCTCTCCGCGACACCCAGACGCAGAGCGATCGCCGGTGTGGTGAGCCCGGCGAGGAGGAGCACGAGCACGTCGGCCTCGCGCTCGGTGAGGCCGGCCTCCACGACCGGGTCGGACGCCGGCAGATGGGCGAAGCACGGCCCGCCGCCCTCCGCGGTGAGCACCAGCACCAGGTCGGTGCACCCGTGGAGCCGGTG
>JAAYBE010000156.1 GCA_012719015.1 Actinomycetota bacterium | reverse complement strand
CGTCCACGATCGGGACCGTGACCGACGGGCCCACGAGGGCGGCGCGGATGTGCGAGTGTCCGTTGCCGTCGCCGTTGTTGACGTTGTGCCGCCAGACGCGGTCGCTCGGCGCGATCGTCTCGAGCACGTCGCGGAAGTCCTCGATCATGCCGGGTTCGTACTCGACGGTGGTGACGGCGCCGGTCGCCCCGGGGGCGAACACGGTGACGGTACCGTCGTGCACGCCGCTCGCGGCCACGTTCTCCCGGACCGCGTCGGTGATCTTGACGACGTCCGCGTGACCGCGGCTCGAGAACTCCACCGCGCCGGTGACCACGCGAAGCAGGCCTTCACGCAGACGGGTCTGCCGGGGGGTGCGGGTGGTGACTGGGTTCACTGTGTCCTCCCTTCCATGCCGGTCGCGTCCTGGACGGGGTACGCGCGGGATGAGGTGGCGGGTGTCGACGGGGTCGGCCGCGGGGGGCCGTTCGAGGGCACGGCGACGGAGACGGTGTCGATGAGCCGGGTCCCGCCGAGGCGGGCGGCGAGGACGAGGCGGGAGCGCGGCCCCAGGCCGGCCTCGGGGACGAAGGTCGCTTCGTCGACCACGGCGAGGTAGTCGAGCTCCAGGCCCGCCGCTAGGGACGGCAGGGCGTCGGCCGCAGCCGCGACGACGTCCGCGGCCGCCGCGCCGGGCCGCCGGGCGGCCTCGGCGCCGGCGAGGAGCGCGCGGTAGAGGCCCGAGGCGACCACGCGCTGCTCCGCGGTCAGGTACGCGTTGCGTGAGCTCATGGCGAGGCCGTCTGGTTCGCGTCGCGTCGGCACGCCGACGACCTCGACCGGCAGGTCGAGGTCGCGCACGCAGCGCCGGATCACGGCGAGCTGCTGCGCGTCCTTCTCGCCGAGGAACAGCACATCGGGCCGCACCACGCCGAGCAGCTTGATGACGATCACGGTCACGCCGTCGAAATGCCCCGGGCGCGAGGCGCCCTCGAGGCTCTCCGTGAGCGGGCCGCCGACGTGCACCGCGGTGGCGAAGCCGTCGGGGTACATCTCGGCGGCCGCAGGCGCGAAGGCGAGCGCGACCCCGGCCTCCTCGAGGAGGCGCAGGTCGCGCGCCTCGTCGCGCGGGTAACGCCGGAAGTCCTCGCCCCGGCCGAACTGCGCGGGATTGACGAAGATCGAGGCGGCGACGCTCGCGCAGCGCGACCTCGCCGCCTCGACGAGGCCCAGATGCCCGGCGTGCAGCGCCCCCATGGTGGGCGTGAAACCGAGCGGGCGCGGGAGGGCGTCCAGCGCCGCCCGCGCCTCTGCGACGGTGCGGACGACGATCACGGCCGCTCTCCCGCCCCGAGCAGCTTCCGCAGCGTCTCCACCTGCTCGTCGTCGAGACGCGGCGCCGCCAGTGTGAGAGCCTCGAGGCTGAGGGCGCGATAGGTGCGCGCCAGCCGTGGGCTCTCACGGTCGAGCAGTCGCAGATGGGCGCGCACCGTGCCGAGGTCGCCCCTGGCGACGGGGCCGGTGAGCGCCGCGGCCGGCTCGCCGCTGCGCAGCAGGTTCTCCAGCGTGGTCCGGAGCAGCACGCCGAGGTGCTCCAGCCCGCGGGAGTCGTGCGTGGCCGCGTCCATCAGCCGTTTGGCCTCGCTCTCGAGCGCGACCAGCAGGTTGCATCCCACCACGGCGGCGAGGTGATAGAGCGTCTTGCTCTCGTCGGCCAGCCGGAAGGGACGCATGCCGAGGCGCACGGCCAGCTCCTCGCCGAGCTGCAGGTCACGCTCCTCCAGCGCCGTCACGGCGCAGGGGACGTCGCGCAGCAGTCCGGACGTCGGCTCGCCGGCGAAGGTCTGCAGCGGGTGCAGGCACAGCGTGCGCACGCCCTGTTCGCGGAGCGGCTTGAGCAGGTGCACGGAGCCGAGGCCGCTGGAGTGGATGGCCAGCGGCGGGGACGCGCCGCCCCGGCGCATGGTCGGCAGGGCCTCGGCGAGCCGTCCGGCCACGCCGTGGATCTCGTCGTCCGGGACCGCCAGCCACCAGGCGTCGGCTTCGAGCGCGGCGTCGCGCACGCGCAGATGGGGCAGCTCGCCGAAGAGATGGGCGTCGTCGTCGGCGTGCACCCCGACGGCACTCACCGTGAGGTCGCTCGCCTGCAGGCCCGCCAGCACGGCGGATCCCAGGCGTCCGGGGCCGATCACGCAGAAGCGATATGCGTCGACGGTCAAGCCTTCGACCTCTCCGGCTGCGGTCCGCCCGGTGGGGAGGTACCGCGCCTGTCGCAAGGCCTGTGCAGCACAGGCGGTGTCCCGGTCGCCTGCCGTGGCTCGGCGCCGGGCCACGAGAAGCGTAGGGCCTCGTGCCCGCGCGTGTCAATCGTTCGCGGCGAGCCACGGGGCCGGCCAGGGTGGAGGTCTGCGGACGGGTCGCCGGTGGTACACTACCGCCATGCCGATCTACGAATTCCGCTGCAACCGGTGCGGAGCGGTGTTCGAGGAGCTCGTCCGGAACGGCGTCAAGCCCGAGTGCCCCGAGTGCCGCTCGGGCGACGTCTGTCGCCTGCTCTCCGCCTTCGCCGTCCATTCCTCGTCAGCCCACCTCGGCGGCAAGGGAGCGACCAAGAGCTGCTCCACCTGTGCCGGCTCCTCCTGTGCCACCTGCCGCTGACGACGCTGCGCTCGAGGCCCTCCGCGACGAGGTCGAGCGCTGTTCCCGCTGCGTGCTGCGATCCACGCGGACGCACGCGGTGTTCGGCGAGGGCGACCCCGGCGCCCGGCTCATGTTCGTGGGCGAGGCGCCGGGGTACCACGAGGACCAGCAGGGGCGGCCGTTCGTGGGTCCCGCCGGCCGTCTTCTCGAGCAGCTGCTGGCGTCCATCGGCCTGACGCGCGAGCAGGTCTACATCGCCAACGTCCTCAAGGACCGACCGCCGAACAACCGCGACCCACGGCCGGAGGAGATCGACGCCTGCCGGCCCTATCTGCTGCGGCAGATCGAGATCATCAAGCCCAGGGTCATCTGCACCCTGGGCAACTTCGCCACCAAGTTGCTGAGCGGCGACCAGACGGGCATCACCAGGGTGCACGGGCGGCCCCGGGCGACGGAGATCGCCGGATGCCGGCTGTACCTGTACCCGATCTTCCATCCGGCGGCGGCCCTGTACACGCCGGCGATGCTCGCCACGCTGAAGCAGGACGTGGCCCGGTTGCCCGAGCTGCTGGCGCGGGCGGCTCCGGAGCCGGACGGAGGGGAGGCTGAGCCGTCCGCCGCGCCGCGACCGGCCTGGCGCCCGCCCGAGCATCTGCGCCGTTCAGCGCCCTCCGCGGCGCCGTCGGCGGACGCCGGTCGTGCGCCGGCGACGCTCGACGAGCTCGCCACGGTGTGCGCGGGCTGCTCTCCGCCGGACGACGCACCTTCCCCGCACGCGGACGAGGCTCCGTCCTCGCCGGCGGACGACCCCCGGGCGCCGTCGGCGTCGGGCGCGATCGGCGAACCGGAGCAGCTCGGCCTCTTCTGAATGATCCGCCTGACTCTCGCCTCGCCGACGCAGACGCGGAAGCTCGCCCGCGTGCTGGCCGCCCAGCTGCGGCCGCCGGCGCTCGTCACCGTGGAGGGCGAGCTCGGCACCGGCAAGACCACGCTGGTGCGGGGGATCCTGCGCGCCCGCGGCGTGCGCGGCACGGTCGCCAGCCCCTCGTTCACGCTGGCGCAGAGCTATCACGGGCGTGACGGCGAGCGCCTGCACCACCTCGACCTTTACCGGCTGAGTCGTGGCCGTGACGCGGACCTGTTCGCCTGGGACGACTACCTCGGCCCGGGGGCGATCACGTTCGTGGAATGGCCGGCGGCCGGCAGCGACGCTCTGCCGCCGCCCGATCTGCGCATCGAACTCCGGCATCGGACGCGCACCAGCCGCACGGCGCGGCTGTCTGCGGACGCCGCCCTCGAGGCGGCCGTCGCCGCGGCGGCGGAGGACGTCGGTCTTGTGGTGACCGGGCGCGATCCGTCCGCGGAGGGCGATCGCGATCCGGCGGCGACCGGGGAGGCGCCGTGATCCTCGCCCTCGAGACGGCGACGACCGCCTGTTCCGCGGCCCTGTGCGCCGCCGACGGCTCCGTGGTCGCCGAGCGTTTCGCGAGCGCTGGTCCGGCGCACTCGCGGCGACTGCTGCCGTTCGTGCACGAGGTGCTCGAGGAGTCGGGCGCCGGGTGGGACGAGGTGGAGACGGTCGCGGTCGGCCTCGGCCCCGGCGCCTACACCGGCCTGCGCATCGGCGTCGCCACGGCGCGGGCGCTGGCGCAGGCGGACGGGCGCGTAAGGCTGGCCGGCGTCCCGACGCTGACGGCGCTGGCGCTGGCGCTCTCCGAGGCGCCCGAGGCCGCCGTCGGCGGCCTGCTCGTGCCGCTCGTGGACGGCCGCCGCCGCGAGGTGTTCGCGGCTCTGTACGAGCGGGTCGACCGTGGTCTGCGCCAGACCAGTGGCGTGTCGGTCGTGGGCCGCGACGACCTCGCCGGCTGGCTCGCCGGCTGCGGCGACGCGGTCGTGGGCGGCGACGGCGCGGCCCTGTACCGTGAGCTGCTGCCCGTCTCGGCGCGGCCGGCCGCGGGCATCGAGACGCCGACGGCCGCGATGGTCGGCCGGGCGGTCGCCCTCGGCGCGCCCGGCCTCGTCCACGGGCCCGACGCCGTGTTGCCCATCTACGGCCGCGCGCCGGATGCCACGCCGCGCGCGGCGAAGCCCGGCGCCGTCGCCCGCCCCGGAGGCTCCGCGTGAGCCTCCGCGTCATCCCGGGCGACTCCCGCCACGCGCGCGTGGTACGACCGATGCAGTTCACCGATCTCGCCGCCGTGGCGGCGCTCGAGGCGCGCAGCTACACCCTGCCGTGGTCGCTGGCCACCTTCCACGGCCAGCTCGCCCGCGAGTCCGGCATCTGCCTCGTCTGCGAGGACGCCGCCCGCATCGTGGGCTACCTCGTCGCCGACATGTTCGTGGACGTGTGGCACCTCATGAACCTGTGCGTCGCCGAGGAGGTCCGCCGCGAACACGTCGCCTCCCGCCTTCTCGAAGCCTACTTCGCCGTCACCGAGCGACACGGACACCGGGGCCACACGCTGGAGGTGCGCGTCTCCAACGCGCCGGCCATCGAGCTGTACCGCAGCTTCGGGTTCGTCTCTACCGGCGTGCGCCCCGGCTACTACAGCGACGACCGCGAGGACGCCGTCATCATGTGGAAGGACTGGGAAGGCGACTCCGCATGAATGGTCCCCGCAGGCCACCCATCGAGCGGAGCGCCGCCGGGGCGCCGCTCCATGGTCCCCGCAGGCCACCCATCGAGCGGAGCGCCGTCGGAGCGCCGCTCCATGGTCCCCGCAGGCCACCCATCGAGCGGAGCGCCGTCGGAGCGCCGCTCCATGGCCCCCGCAGGCCACCCATCGAGCGGAGCGCCGCCGGAGCGCCCCGGGAGGCGGCCGGCGTGATCCTCGCCGTCGAGACCTCGTGCGACGACACCAGCGCCGCCGTCGTGTGCGGCCGCGAGGTGCTCTCGTCGGTCGTCTCCTCGCAGGACACCCTGCACGCCGAGTTCGGCGGCGTGGTGCCGGAGGTCGCCTCGCGCCGCCATGCGGAGCTCGTGAACGTGGTGGTCGCGGAGGCGATGGGCCGGGCCGGCCTCGCCTGGGAGGACCTCGCGGCGGTCGCCGTCACGCAGGGTCCAGGGCTGATCGGAGCCCTGCTCGTCGGGCTGGCGACGGCGAAGTCCATCGCCTGCCGGCGCGCACTGCCCCTGATCCCGGTCGATCACCTGCAGGGCCACATCGCCGCCAACTACGCGCTCGGCGTGCAGCCGCCGTTCTTGTGCCTGGTCGCCAGCGGCGGCCACACGCTTCTGGCGACGGTCGAGGAGGGCGTACGGTATCGCGTCGTCGCCAAGACCATGGACGACGCGGCCGGCGAGGCCTTCGACAAGGGCGCCCGGCTGCTCGGCCTGGGCTACCCCGGCGGCCGGGAGCTGGACGAGCTGGCGGCACGCGGCGACCCGGGTTTCGTACGCTTCCCGCGGGCCGTGCCCCGCGGCCGCGGCTTCAGCTTCAGCGGTCTCAAGACGGCACTGCTGTACGACCTTCGGGAGCGCGAGCCGGCGGAGGTCGAGGTCCATCGTGCCGACATCGCCGCCTCCTATCAGGCGGCCATCGTCGACCAGCTCGTGGAGAAGACGCTGGCCGGCGCCGCCCGGGAGGGGCTGCGGAGCCTGGCCGTCGCGGGCGGCGTCGCCGCCAACTCAGGTCTGCGCCGCGCCCTGACCGAGGCGTGCGAAGCTCAAGGCCTGCGGCTCTCCCTGCCGCCGCTCAGCCTGTGCACCGACAACGCCGCCATGATCGGGCTCGCCGCCGTCCATCTGCCCGCCCTGCCGTGGCCGGACTACCTTGACCTCGACGCCTTCGCCAGCGACGCCGAGGCGAAGGCGGCACGCCCGCCGCGCAAGCGGGCGACGCGTCGTCCTTCGTGACGGATCGCGCCGTCCGTCCGGCGCTCCGATCGCGGCGCCTTCCTGCAGACTGGGGGTTGCGCCGGGTGTTAAACTCGCCGCCGATATGTCCGATCGATCCGATCCCGTCCCGTCGACGGCGCCTCCGGGCGACTCGCCGCGCACGGCGGCCCAGCTGTTCGTCGACTGCCTCGAGAACGAGGGCGTCGAGTTCGTCTTCGGCATCCCCGGCGAGGAGACCCTGGACGTCAGCGAGGCGCTCGACCGCTCGCAGCTCATCACGTTCGTGCCCACGCGCCACGAACAGGGCGCCGCCTTCATGGCCGACGCCTACGGCCGTTTGACCGGGCGTCCGGGAGTCTGTCTGGCGACCCTCGGCCCGGGGGCCACCAACCTGGCCACCGGCGTCGGCGACGCCACCCTGGACCACGCGCCGCTCGTCGCGCTCACGGGTCAGACCGGGCTCGCGGGCATGCACAAGGAGACGCATCAGTTCATCGACGTCGTCGACATGCTGCGCCCCATGACCAAGTGGAACACGCGCATCCATCATCCGCGCATGGTCGCGGAGGCGGTGCGCAAGGCGTTCAGCGTCGCCGCGGCGGAGAAGCCGGGCGCCACGCACCTCGAGCTGCCCGAGGACGTCATGGAGACCGTCACCGCCGGGACCCCTCTGCCGCGCGGCCCCCAGGCGATGGTCGAGGCGGACCCCGTGAGCCTGCTGCGTGCCGCCGAGGTGATCCAGGGCGCCAGGCGCCCCGTCGTCCTGGCCGGCAACGGGGTCGTGCGTCAGGACGCGGCTCCTGCGCTGCGCGCGCTCTGTGACCAGACGGGCCTCCACGCCGTGGCCACCTTCATGGGCAAGGGCGTGCTCGACGCGTCCGACCCCCACTTCCTCTTCACCGCCGGGCTGGCCCGGCAGGACTACCCGCAGGGCCTGTTGGGCCAGGCTGACCTCGTCGTGGCGGTCGGCTACGACATGATCGAATGGCCGCCCTCCGCCTGGAACCCGGAGGGGCGGCAGCGCATCGTCTGCATCGACACGGTCGCCCCTGAGATCGACGCCCACTTCGTCCCGGAGGTGGAGCTCATCGGCGACCTCTCGCGCATCCTCTACCAGCTCGCCGGCCTCCTCGAGGGCAAGGAGGTGGGGAGCGTGGAGAGGCGACCCTATCAGCGCGCCTTCCGGCGTGTGCTGGACGCGGGCACCGACGACGACTTCCCGGTCAAGCCACAGCGCGTGCTGCGCGACCTGCGGGAGGTCCTCGCGCCCGGCGACGTGCTGGTCAGCGACGTCGGCGTCCACAAGCTGTGGGTGGGGCGTTTCTGGGAGGCGCGCGAGCCGAACACCGTGCTGATCAGCAACGGGTTCGCCGCCATGGGCTTCGGGCTGCCGGCCAGCATCGCCGCGGCGCTGGTGCACCGCGGCCGCAGCAAGGTGGTCTGCATCACCGGCGACGGCGGCTTCCTCATGAACCTCCAGGAGCTCGAGACGGCGCGCCGGCTCGGGCTTCCCTTCGTCGTGCTGGTGTGGACGGACGGCGGCTACGGCCTCATCGAGATGCATCAGCGGCGCAAGTTCGGGCGCATCGCCGGCACCCGCTTCGACAACCCCGACCTGGTCGCGCTGGCACGCTCGTTCGGCGTCGAGGGCCTGCGCGCCGAGAAGGCGGGCGACGTCAAGCCGCTGCTGGCCCGGGCGCTGCGGCACCCGGGCCCCGTGGTCGTGGACATCCCGATCGACTACGCGGAGAACGACAAGCTGGCCGTCGACCTGTGGCAGCTGGCGCCGGAGGCTCTGTCGTAGAGCTCGGCCAAACGCACCCCAGGGGGACGACATGACGGACATGCTGCGCAACGAGGGGCTCAAGCGGGTGAGGATGCGACTCACGGTCGCCGTGTTCTTCGTCTTCACGCTCACCTGCGCCGGCTCCTTCGGCATGGAGGACGTGGTCTCCGCTTCGGGTCCCGGGATGACCCTCCTGATGATCATCCTCCTGCCCCTCTTCTGGAGCTTCCCGATGTCGTTCGTCGCCTCGGAGCTCGGCTCCATGGTCCCCGAGGCGGGAGGGCTGTACCGGTGGATCCGCCGGGCGATGGGCGAGTACTGGAGCTTCCAGGCCGGCTGGTGGTGGACGCTCTCTCTCTACGTCGACACCGCGGTCTACGTGGCGCTGGCGCTGGACTACGCCCAGGCCCACTACGGGTTCGGGCCCGGGACGCGGGCGGTGATCGGGATCGCCCTGGTGGCGGTGTTCGCCTTCATCAACATCCGCGGCCTGGAACTCACCGGCTGGACGCTCACGGTCATGCAGATCGCCATCATGGCCCCGCTGGTGGTGATGGCCGTGTGGGCGATCTCCAAGGGCAGCGGCAACTCGTTCAGCCCACTCCTGCCGCGCGGGGAGAGCGCCGTCGGCTCGTTGCAGTTGGGCCTGGCGATCATGATGTGGATGTACGCCGGCTACGAGTCCATCGCCACTCTGGCCGGCGAGATCCAGAACCCGCAGAGGATCATCCCCAGGGCGCTGATGATCGGCACGCCGCTGGTCGTCCTCACCTATCTGGTGACGGTGTGGGCGGCGATCCGCATCGCGCGCCTCGACGGGGCGGGCAACTGGGTGAACATGTGGACCGGCGGCGACGGCGTCGACTACGTCGCGCTGGCGGGCATGCTCGGCGGCAGTCTCTTCGCGTACTTCATGCTCCTCTCGGCCGTGCTCTCCAACCTCAGCCTGTACGCGGGCTACCTCGCGGCCGGCGCCCGACCCGGGTTCCAGATGTCCCGCGACCGTCTCTTCCCGCGGTTCTACGGGCGGACGCACCCGACCTGGGGTACGCCGTGGGTCGCGGTGCTGATCATGGCTCTCGTCAACGCGATCCTCATCCAGTTCTCGTTCCAGGCGCTGATCACGATCGACGTGTTCCTGCTCATGTTCCCCTACGTGCTGATCTTCGTGTCGGTGATCATCCTGCGGATCAGGGAGCCGAACGCGCCGCGCTCGTTCAGGGTGCCTCTGCCCACCTGGGCGCTGGGCCTCTGGGTGGCCTGTCCGATCGCGATCGCGATCGTCGCCCTGTTCGTCAACGGCACCGACTGGATGATCGGCGGGCTGGCCGGCATCCTGACGGGACCCATCGCCTATCTGGTGTTCAAGAACCTCTACAAGGGCACGACCGACCGCTGCCTCGAGGGCCGGATCATGACGGAGTCCGGGGAGTTGACGGGGTTCGGCGCCGATGTGGAGGGGGTGCACACGTGAAGGATCGACGCATGGCCGGCCTTGCGGCGGTCGCCGGGATCGTCGCCGGCCTGCTCACTCTCGGTGGAGGGCTCTACGCGCATCACGCCCAGCCCTCGTTCGGCGCTCCGGGGTTCTTCGCCCTGCATGGCGACTGGCTCTCTGGTGTCCACGTCCTCCTGGGCCTCGGGACGATCATGGTGGCGGGCGGGCTGCTGAGCTTCAAGTGGCCGAGCGTGGGCGCCGTCGTCGTCTGCAGCGCCGCCATGGTGGGGCTCATCCACACCTACGGGCGCGGGCAGTACCACTGGCTTCCCTACCTCTATTACTGGGGCGGGCCGTGGGTGTTCGCGTGGCTCGCCGGCATCTTCGCCGGTTACGCGGCGTACAGGAACGTGCCGCAGATCGACGAGGAACTGAGCGACGCCAGGGAGGGGTCCGCGAACGAGACGTGGTGACGCGCGACGGCGCGGGACCGGGCGGCCGGCTACGCCTCGAGAAGGATAGTCACGGGGCCGTCGTTCACGAGCTCCACCCGCATGTGCGCGCCGAACACGCCGGTCGCGACCGGCACCCCTTCGGCGCGCAGCGCCTCGACGTAGGCCTCGTAGACGGCCTCGCCGCACTCCGGCGGCGCCGCGTCGGTGAAGCTGGGGCGGTTGCCGCGGCGCACGTCGGCGTACAGCGTGAACTGCGAGACGGCGAGCACGGCGCCGTCCACGTCGCCGAGGGCCAGGTTCAT